>JABFRW010000025.1 GCA_013140805.1 Candidatus Eisenbacteria bacterium | reverse complement strand
GCCTAGCGCACGGAGGGCGTCGAGCCGGAACGGGCGGATGCCGCCCGTTCCGGCTCGACGCCCTCCGTGCGCTAGGCTTCGAAGGCAGTGCGCGACGCATCGGCCCAGAAGAGGAGGGACACGATCCCATGCCCCCGAAGGCGAAGAAGCCAGCGGCTCGAATCGCTGCTCGCAGCTGGACCGCCGCAGAGGTGGTCGCGCTGCTCGAGCAGCGCAGCACACGCCGCGATCTCGACAATCTGAAGCGCTTCGGCATCGCGGCCACCCGTCCGCTCGGGGTATCGATGGCGAACATTCAGGCGGTCGCCCGGCAAGTCGGGCGTGACCACGAGCTGGCGAACCGGCTGTGGAAGACCAACGTCTACGAAGCGCGCATGCTGACCGCATTCGTCGACGAACCCGAACGTGTGACCGCGGCACAGATGGATCGGTGGTGCGAGGACTTCGACAACTGGGGCATCTGCGACACGCTGTGTTTCAAGTTGTTCGATCAGTCCCCGCACGCGTGGTCGCGCGTGAAGTCGTGGAGCACTCGTCGCGAGGAGTTCGTCAAACGAGCCGCCTTCGCACTGCTCGCGAGCCTCGCGTTGCACGACAAGCGGTCGCCCGACGCGCCCTTCCTGGCCAGCCTCCGCCTGATCCAGCGCGCCGCTGCGGACGAGCGCAATTTCGTGAAGAAGGGAGTGCTGTGGGCGCTGCGAGGCGTCGGCACACGGAACTCGAAGCTGAAGGCGGCAGCCGTCAAGCTCTCGCGTGAACTCGCGGAGTCGTCGGAACCGGCCGCGAAGTGGATCGGAAGAACGGCGATGCGAGAGATGAGCAAGCCGGCAGGCGCGGGGAAGCGCTCGGATCGGTGAGGTCTCTGCGCGGGGCCGAATCGACGCGTCAGGGTGATTCCCAGAGTCCGATCCAGCCGACGGTCGTGCCGATCGCTGCGTTCGAAAAACCGTAGGCCGCCAACAGGAGCGAGCCGTCGGCGCGCTGCAACACATCGGGCGAGAGTACGCGCAGATCGTTCCAGCTGCCCGGAAAGCCGGGCGAGAGCACGGGACCGTCGGGATCACGAACCCAGGTGACCCCGTCATTCGAGATCGCGTGCCCGATCGCGATGCGCGTGTCAGGCGCGAGTGGTTCGACGAAGCCCGAGTACCAGAGATGCCAGCGTCCGTCGACATGGCGGACGCACGGCTCGAGCACGCTCTCGTCCCACGCTCCCAGCCGGCGCTCGAACACCGGGTTCTGCGGGTGGGGGGCCCAGGTGAGCCCGTCTAGCGAAGTGAGCAATCCGATGCCCACCGTGGTTCCCGCGCCGGTGTAGTAGACCCGCCACACCCCATCCGGACCGCGCACTCCGCATGGCCCGGTCACGAACACCCCGTCCCAGGCTCCGGGCGTCGGTCGATAGATCGGCAACGCAGGCCGCGTCCACTGAATGCCGGCGGAGTCGCCCGAGAACATCATTCCGATCGCGGGCTCGACGAAGCCGCTGTCGCGGTAGCCCAGATAGAACATGCGCCAGCGCGTCGCTGAGGTGTCCCAACTCAGCGACGGCGTCTCGATGAACCGATCCCACGCACCCGCCATCGCGATGCCAATGACAGGAGCGGCGGGCGACCAGTCGAACGAGAGGCCCGGATCGGCACTGGCCCTCGCGATCACCGGGCCGCCCTGATCACCACCGGTCGTCGCCCACAGGAGGAGCGACCCGGTCGGAGCACTCGCGAGTGCGGGGTCGCCCGCACCGAGGCAGTTCCAACTCGGGCACGGTCCCGGAAGCAAGATGGGATTGCCGGCGATCGAACGCCAATCGACTCCCACCCGCGCGGGAATGGGAGGACGCCCGGTGTCGGATCCACAACCACAGAGCCACGCCAGCATCACCACGACGAACGTCCGCCACTTTCGCATGATGCGCGATCCTACCGGGTCTGGCTCCTCGGCGCCGGATGCGCCGCCGCCTCGCGCTCCAATTTTCGGCCGTGACGGTTTATCCTCCGGCTTCACGCAATGAGCGATGGAGGCTCGAATTTGCGGGGGCAATCATTGCCTGAGAGTTCCACACGGGAGGACCATGTCATGGTCGGGTTTCGCTCGATGCTCAAGTGCTGCGCACCCCTCGCGCTCGCTGCCGTCATGGCCGCGACCAGCTCCATCGCGCTCGCGAAGGAACAGAAGGAGCCCACGATCCCGGTCTGCGACAAGAAGATCGGCACGCTGTCGGTGGTCGAGCCCGAGAACAAGTGGTGGACCCAGTACAACCTGGAATCGCCCGAAGCACTCATCAAAGTGTTCGTCGCGCAGAGCAAGTGCTTCACGCTGGTCGATCGCGGCAAGGGACTGGCCGCCGCACAGAAGGAGCGCGCACTCGCGTCGGGTGGGGAGATGCGCGGCGGCTCGAACATCGGCAAAGGCCAGATGAAAGCCGCCGACTACGTACTGGTGCCGGACATCGCGAACAAGAATGCGAACTCGGGTGGCAAGAAGATCGGCGGCATGCTGGGTGGTCTGGTGGGTGGCGCCGCGGGCGCGGTGCTCGGTGGTGTGAGCTTGAAGAGCAAGACCGCCGACGTGGTGCTGACACTCACCGACGTGCGATCGACCGAGCAGATCGCGGTCGTTCAGGGCCACGCGAAGAAGACCGATCTCGGCTGGGGCGCGGGCGGCGGTGCCTTCTGGGGCGGCTTCGCGGCGGCCGGAGCGAGCAGCTACGCCAATACCGAAATCGGCCAGGTCGTTGCGATGGCGTACCTCGATGCCCTCACGAAACTGGTCGAAGAGGTGCAGAAGATCTCGCCCGACGCCAAGGCGGACAATGTTTCGCAGTCCGTCACCATGGCGAAGCCCGGTCGCATGTACGCCAAGGCCGACACCAAGTCGACGGTGGTGCGAGACCTCGACATTGGAATGATGCTGTACCCGACCGGCGAGAAAGAGGGCATCTGGTGGAAGGTCTCCGACGAACTGGGCAATGAGGGCTGGGTTCCTTCGACGCTGTTCGGACTCGCGAAGTAGCGATGTGCGCCGATGACGCGGTCACGCCGCAAGCTCGCACTCATCGGGCTGGTGCTGATCGGCACGATGGCCGGGGTGTGGTTCATCGTCGACCGATCGACACTGATACTCGACGCGCCTCCGCCGCAGTTCATCCGAGAGCTCGCGGACACGCTCCCCCCGGTGCCGAAATCCGTCGTCGAGGCGCCGGTGACCTACGACCTCGACACCGCGATCGATTCCCTCGAAGCCGCCGTTCCGAAGACCTATGGAGACCTCGAGCGGCGCTTCGAAACATCGAACAACAGGCGCGTGAGTTTTGCGTTCCTGCTCCACCGTTCTCCGTTTCGCGTGACCGTCGAGGGTCACACGGTTTTCATCTCTGCCGACGTCGAGTACTCGGGACGAGTCTGGTACAAGCCACCGCTCGGTCCCGAGATCGAAGTGTCGTGCGGCACCGGCGGCGACCCGCCGAGACGTGCAACGCTCACACTCGAGTCCACCGCCGAACTCACGCGCGAGTGGGGCATTCGCACCCAATCGCGCATCGCCCGGCTCGAAGCGGCCAGCGATAGCGCTCGCGACCGGTGTCGGCTCACGTTTCTGCGGCTCGACATGACGCCCCGCGTCCTCGAGATCACGGAGCGGTTGATCAGCGAGAGGCTCGGCGCTTTCGACGAGGCGGTAGCGCGATGGCCAGTGCGCCGGCGCTTCGAGAAGATCTGGCGCGATCTGCAGAAGCCGCTGCGCCTGACCGACAGCCTCTACATGACGATCAATCCGACCGCCGCGCAGCTCGGCGAGGTTGGCGCCGATGGCAAGACTGTCTTTGCGAATTTGCGTCTGGTCGCGACCCCTCGCGTGACTTCGGGACCCAGACCCACACCGGCAATCGTCTCGCTTCCACCGCTCGAACGCGCCGATGACGTCGGCCGTCGTGCGCAGGTGCTGATCGACGGGGCGTTCACCTACCCGTTCGCGACCCAGCACCTGAAGCGGGCGCTGGTCGGGCGCAGCATCGAGCAAGCCGGCCACCGGATTCGCATCCGAGACGTCCGCATTTCCGGGATCGGCGGGGGCAAGGTGGCGCTGGGCGTCGCCCTCTCGGGAGCGGTTCGCGGCCGGCTGTATTTTTCGGGCACCCCGAGTTTCGATCCAGTGACTCGCGACATCACGGTTCCGGACCTCGACTACGACATCGGAACCGCGCAGATCCTGGTCAAGAGCTACGAGTGGCTCGCCGACGTGCGACTTCGCGACTTTCTGCGCGAACGAGCCCGCCTTCCCGATTCGGTAGTGGTACAGCAGCTCTCGCAGCATGCCGAGAAGGGAGTGAACCGCGACCTGCCGGCACGCGGCACGCGTCTGAGCGGCCGCATCGACCACGCGGAAGTGATCGAAGTGCGCGCGCTGGTCGCAGATCTTCGTATCCGAGCGCTCGCGAATGCGGAGTTGAAGCTCGCGATCGACCGCGCGCCATCGATTCCCCAGCCCCGGCAACCCGATGGGAAGGACGCGGCTCAGAACGAAGCGGGCGAACTTGCGAACTGAGCACCGCTTCGAATCGCGCTCGATGGTCGCACCGGTTGCCGCCAGCTTCGCGAGCCGCTAGCGTGCCACAGGATCCTGCATTCGGACGCCAACCAGGTGCGATCGGCGGAGGGTCGACCACACCGCGAAGGAGGCTCCATGGCTGAGACACTTTCGACGATACTGCCGCTCGGAACCACGATGCCGACCTACGCGCTCACCGATGCAGTGAGCAGCGAGGCCTTCACGGATCGCACGAGCGCAGGAGCGAAGGGCACGCTGGTCATGTTCATCTGCAACCACTGTCCGTTCGTGAAGCATGTCATGCCCGAGCTCGACCGCATCGCAGTGGACTATCTCGCGCAGGGCATCGGCATCGTCGCGATCAATGCCAATGATCTCGTGGCGTATCCGCAGGACGGGCCCGGCCCCATGCGAGAGCTGGCCGAGGCGCGGGGCTGGAAGTTTCCTTTCCTGTTCGATCAGGACCAGAGCGTTGCGCGGGCGTTCGGCGCCGCGTGCACACCTGACTTCTTCGCGTTCGATTCGCAGCGACGACTCGCTTATCGCGGTCGGCTCGACGAGAGCCGGCCTGGCTCCACGACGCCACTGACCGGCATCGAGCTCCGCGCCGCCCTCGATGCGATCGTCGCAGGTCACGATCCGACTCGGGATCAGCAGCCGAGCGTCGGGTGCAACATCAAGTGGACGGTGCCGGACGCGTCATGAACCGACGCATCATCGGCTTGCGGTCAAAGCCGAGGGACGCAGGTCCGTGTCGACATCGCGACCCACTCGCGCCGACAGGACAACGAGTGCGGCCATGTCGGCGGTGCGGGTGTTGAAATTCACCACGCACGCCCTCAGCATGTAGCGACCACGGATGACGGCGTTGGACACGAACGCCTCCCCGCCGGACTGCACACGCTCGAGCACTTCACGGTTGAGTGCGTCGAGATACGCATCGACCGCTGGCTCTCCAATACGACCGCGTAGATCGGCCGGCACGAACCGGTAGGTGGTGATGCTCAGCTCATGCGTGCAGAACTCCAGCTCCGGATGCGCCTTCACGGCTTCGGCGAGCGCCGCGGCCAGCGCCATGTCGTCGGCGATCATGCGCCGATACCCCGAGGCACCAGCGTGGCGCAATCCGAGCCACACCTTGAGGGCCCGGAACCCGCGTGAGTTCTGGGGTCCGAGGTCCACGTAGTTGAGCACGTTCTCGCCGAAGTTGTAGTAGGACGGCCGGTAGGAGAACGCCTTGCGCAGAGCATCGACATCGCGCACCAGCGCACACCCGGCCTCGAGCGGAGCGTAGAGCCACTTGTGAGGGTCGACCGCGACGGAGTCCGCGCCGCTGATCGCGAGCAGATCCGCGGGGGCCAAGTCGACCGCGGCCGCGAAACCGCCGTACGCGCCGTCGACGTGAAACCACAGGCCCTCACGCCTGCATACGAAGCCGATCTCCCGAAGGGGATCGACTGCGCCGGTACTGACGGAGCCAGCCGTGCCGACGACCAGAAAGGGCAGGTGCCCGGAAGCGCGATCTGCCACGATCTGCCGTTCGAGCCGCTCAACGTCCATGCGCAGATCGTCACGAGTCGGGATGAAGCAGACGGAGTCGGTGCCGAGCCCCGCAAGGTCGGCGGCCTTCTGGAGCCACGTGTGGGTCTCGGCCGAGGCGTAGGTGCGCAGCGACCGGCCGGCGGCGACCCCCGCGGTGCGCACATTCCAGTCCGCCTTCGAAGCGCGCGCGGCCCAGAAACCGATCATGTTCGCCATGTTGCCGCCGCTCACCAGCACACCGCCGCAGTCGGTCGGGTAGCCGATCAGTTCTGCGACCCAGCGCACCGTCTGCGCCTCGATCTCAGTTGCGGTCGGCGACAGCACGAAGCTTCCGACATTGGAGTTCACGGCGGCGGCAAGCAGATCGGCGAGCACGCCGATCGGAGCGGGCGAGGAGGTGATGTAGTCGAAGAAGCGCGGGTGCGCGTTGAACAGCGAGTGCTCGAACAGGAGTCGAGCGGTCTCCTCGAGCAGCGGCCCGGCAGCCGCTCCGTGCTCAGGAAGCGGAGCGTCGAGCCGGAACGCCGCTCGCACTTCCGCAGGGGTCCGCGCAGGCGTCACCGGACGGGAAGCGATCGACTCGAGCACTCCCGCGAGCTGATCGACGAGCGCATGTCCCGCGGCGCGAAACTCGGCGGCGTCCATGGCGAGCGGCACGTCGCGCGATTCCGAGTCACGAGTCGGGCGCGGTGTCCTCACCGAGCGTCCACGTCAGTCGCGGTCCTCTCGTGACCGCACTTCGCGCACCTGGCCTGCGTGGTCGGCATGGTCGACTCCTCGGGCGGAGACTCTACGATCGCCCGAACGATCCGTTATCGCACCGACGACGACAAGCCGAATCTGCCAGCCTACCGCAGCAGCGTCACCCACGCCGCGCGCTTGTCGCGAGCGGTCTCGATTCGCACCAGGTAGACGCCGGACCGGACCGGATTCCCCGAATCGTCACGGCCGTCCCAGGTTCGCGACGCCTCTCCGGCAGCCTGTGCACCAGCCGCGATTCGGCGGACTGCCCGGCCCGCCACGTCGAACACCACGACTCGAGAATCGGCCGCGCGACTGAGCGACCAGGCGATCCGCGTGGAACCGCGCGCCGGATTCGGCGCAACCGACAGGGCGGTGATCTCCCCCGGAGCGCGCGGGCGCGCGGCTGAGGGCACCGCGGTCGACGAGGTCTTGCAGAAGCGGTAGACGCGATGCATTCCAGCGTCGGCCACGTACACCGACTGCGTCTCCGGGTCGAACTCGAGCGCGCCGTCGTTGAACGAGTCGAATCCAGATGCGAGCAATTCGACCGCGCCGGTCGCGGGGTTGATGCGCCGCAGAGTGTTTCCGCCGGTCTCGACCACGTACAAGCGCGCCGCCGCCAGATCGTAGGCGAGGCTGATCATGCCCGAGAGCGGCGTCGAGAGGGCGATCGGGGTGAGCACTCCGGAGGCCGAGATCGAGTAGATGTTGTTCGCGTCGTTCATCGATGCGGTGTACACGACGCCCGACGGTCCGGCCGTGACGTCGCGGAAGTCCGGACTGCCGGGGAGATCGGCGATGACCTGCAGCTCGCTCTCGGCCACTGAAGTCTTGAAAGCCCACAACTCGTCGGGCCCGCTGTAGCCGGGATCCATCACCAGAATGTCGCCGGGGTCCACATTGGGGCCGTCGAAGCCCGGTGGCGCGAAGCACATGCCGCTCGGATCGTCGTCGCCGGCGTGGAAACCCGACACCCACACCGAGGACAAACCGCCCGACCAGCGGAACACACTTCCGCCGGTATCCTCCGCGATGAACGCACTCCCCGTGGCGTCGAAGATCACCTGCGTCGGGGTGG
Organism: Candidatus Eisenbacteria bacterium; assembly: GCA_013140805.1. Classification (NCBI taxonomy): domain Bacteria; phylum Candidatus Eiseniibacteriota; species Candidatus Eiseniibacteriota bacterium. The sequence continues at coordinate 29,771 of JABFRW010000025.1, read as the reverse complement.
CGTAGGCTTGCAGCCGCACGCCCGCGCCCAATCCGGTCACGCGATACAGGCCGCCGCCCGAAGCGGAGGCCGCGTCCACGAGGCCGTACAGCTCGTTGTCGACCGGGTTGAATCCGATTCCGCCGATGGTGACGAAGCTCTCCTCGCTGCACTTCGCGAAGTCAGGCGACTGGAGCACCACGGTCTGATCAGGATCCGAACAGGCCGCCGCCAGCCGTCCGAAGTTGTCGATCCCCAGCACTTCGGTGCCATCCATGAGCTCCGCCTGGATGCGGCACTCGGTGACATCCGCAAGGAGCGCGGGCCACGTTCCCGAGTCCAAGGTCCACGCGCTTGCTTGAATCGGGAATTCGTATCGCGTCCATTTGAGCAGTGAAGTCGAGACGTCGGCGATCGCGAGCGAGACGTGCGCGACACCGCCGGGTCCCGAGATGCGAATGAACTCCGGCACGTTCAGCACGGACCCCGCAGAGCTGACGAGTCGGGTGTCGATCGTGACCCGGCCGCTGCCATCGAGCGGAGACCAGTTGCCGAGGAATCGCGCGGGCACGAGGGCGTAGGAGACACCCGTGCCGTCCGCGACTCGACAGTAGCCGCCGCCGTTGCCCTGGCTTCCGGGATTCGACACTCCGCCGGTGCTTGTGAACGACCAGTCGCCGAGTCCGGCGGTGTTGAATGTCTCGAGGACGCATGAATCGAAGAAGGGCATGACGGTGCCGGTGAGTCGGACGTTGTCGAAGCGCACCTCCTCGGCTCCGGAGATGAACTCGACCTGGATGAGCACCGTGTTCACGTGCGCCAGGATCGCCGACCAACTGCCGGATTCGATCACCCAGGTCGTGGAGTCGAGCGGCGCACCGACCGTCGCCCAGACGTCCTGCGGCGGCATGTATCCCCCTAGCGTGTGGGCGGCTCCGCCGGGTCCGGAGATTCGAAACTGATAGGGTTCGCCGACCTGAGTGCCGTTGATCCGATGCAGGAAGAGATCGAGCCTGATCGAGTCGGCGCTTGTCATTGCGCTCCAGTTGCCCAGATACGCCGGAGGGGCGACCGCCAGATTGTTGGCGCCCGTGGCGAGGTCGTTCACGTCGAAACAGCCGCCCGGGTTTCCACCCGTCGAGCTCCATACCGAAGCGTTGTCGCCGGTCACGAGCCATCCCTCCAAGCTGGAATTGAAGGTGGTGGTGACGAGCGCGGCAGCCGGCGAAGGCGTGAGGGGGATCGCGAGAAGCAAGCCGAGCGGGAGGGCGACCGCCGTGACGATCGAAGCTCGCCAGAGTCCGAAGGGAGCGACGAGGTTGCGATTGCGCATGGGGGCAGTCCTGGGGGAGGGTTTGACTCGAAGTGCTCTCCCAACGCATTGCGGCAATCGTCCGGAGAAACCGTCACGCGGTCGGTCGCTCCGCGACGGGCCCAGCCCGGACTGGATCCTGACCGCCGGGCGCCGCGAGGAACATGCTAGGCTGTCGGCTCATGTGGTCCAGATGGTTGTGTCTCGCGCTCCTCACCGTTCTCAGCCCCACGACGACTTCGTGGGCGGAGCCCGTGTGTTGCGAGTCGGACCGTACGTGCTGCGCCGAGGAACTCCCGCAGTGCCCGACGCTTCCGAGCGGAGAGTGCATCGTGGCCGCGGCTGCGAATCCCTCGGCGGTCGCGGTCGAGCCCGGCAATCTGTGCCCGCCCGCCCTGAGTTCTCCTGGCATCGTCCAGGTGAACCAGGCGACCGCAACCGGCCTCCTGCAAGCGAGTCTCGCACCGGCGCACGGGCCCCCTCGATTCCTGCGCTTCCAGGCTCTTCGGAACTGACGCCTCGACCACGACTGGTCGCTTCGTCACGTCGTGCTGCATTCCGAATGGAGCCTTCATGCTTCGGTTCCTGATACTGGCTGTGACTTTCACGGGGTTCGCTGCTTCCGCGTTTGCCACTGATTCCGACACGAGCGGAGTCGGCACGCTTGCACGTCGACCGCGACCGAGTGCTTCGACACCTACTTGAAGTGGCTGACCCGGCGAAGGGGCGCCGCTCCGGGGGAGTGGCTTGCAATCGAATTGGGTGCTCGCGCTGCGGTACGTTGACACCGAGCTGGAGCGACCTCGCTGGCGTACGACTGCCAACTATCGCGTGATCCCGACGCTGCAGCTCGGCCTCGAGTACAACCCTGTGGCCGGTGAAGTCGGTGCGCTGGCGACCTGGTTCGTGTTGACCGAAACCGAGCGTCGGCCCGCCCTGTTTCTCGGCACCAGTTCAGATCGGATCGGCTCACCGAAAGGAACTCAGTCGTACTACTTGACCGCCGCCAAGTACCTGCCGCTCGTCCACACCTCACCCTACGTGAGCCTGAACTACTCGGAATGGGACAACGGCTGGAACGTGCCGATCGGAGCGAACGTGGAGCTCGGCGGAGGCGTTTCGGTGCAGCCGATGTACGACGGCCACCGAACGCATCTGCTCGCGACGTACGCCACGAACCGGTTGAGCTTCACGCTGATCTGGGCGTGGCTCGAGCGCGCCGGTGTCGCCATGTCGTTCGGATTCTGAAAGGACCCGTGATGAACAAGTATCTGGCAATCATCCTCATGAGCCTCGCGCTCTCGATCGGACCTGCGTTGCACGTCGCTCCCGCAAGTGCGGCCCCTTCCAAGGGCATTTGCCTCGTCTGCAAAGTGACGAGCGGGGAATCGGAAGAGGAGCCGGTCAAGGCAGTGCGCAAGCACGAAGGCAGGGAGTACGGCTTCTGCTCCGAGAGGTGCGCCGAAGCATTCGAAGCGGACCCCGCCGCCTACATTCGGCCGAGCTTCCCGCGGCCGACGCCGGCATTCGCGTTGACCGATCTCGCCGGTCGTACGCTCTCGCCCGAGTCCCTGAAGGGGCAGGTCGTATTGCTCGACTTCTGGGCCACCTGGTGCATCCCGTGCCGCAAGTCGATGCCCGAGTTGCAGGCGCTTCACGACAAGTACTCGAAGCGAGGGTTCACGGTCATCGGGGTGTCGATTGACGAGGGCGGGCCGAGCAAGGTGAAGAAGTACGTTTCCGCGAAGAAGCTCACCTATCCGATCGCAATGGACACCTCACGGAGCCCCGCCTGGGATGCGTTTCGAGTGAAGGCGGTTCCGGCGGCGTACCTGCTCGATCGCAGCGGGCAGATCGTGGCCCAGTGGACGGGAGTCCCGGCGGATGTGGCCGCGCTCGAATCCGCACTGTTGGAGTTGCTCGCGGCCGACTAGTCTTACGCGACCTCAGGCACATGAGAACGACTCGTTGCCCCATCCGCCCCTGAGGAGGCAGTCATGACGCAGAGTCTCGTCAATGCACCGCGCGAAGACACCGTCGAGGGAGTTGGTGGCCTCAAGATCTTTGTTCGCTCGTGGCGTCCGATTGCGCAGCCTCGCGCAGTCGTGTTGATCTGCCACGGCTTCAACTCCCACAGTGGCTACTACGCGTGGGTCGCTGAACAACTCACGGCCGAGGGACTCGCCGTGTATGCGCTGGATTTACGCGGGAGGGGCAAGTCGGACGGCGAGCGAATTTTCATCGAGAAGTTCGCGCACTAAACCAGCGACGTCGCGGCGCTCAAGGGACTCAGCCACGTCGCGCCGCACGTTTACGTGTTGAAGCTACACAACGAGGATTTCTCGCGTGATCCGAGCGTGGTCAAGTTCATGAACGAGGACCCGCTCATCGCGAACGAAGTTCAGCCCACGCTGAGGTGGCCGAGATGGTGCGCGCCGACGAACGTCTCAAGCGAGAGTTTCCGCTCTTCAAGCGGCCGGTGCTGATCCTGCACGGCACGCTCGACAAGGCCACCCGGCCGAGCGGCAGTCAACTCTTCTACGACACCGCGAGCTCGACCGACAAGACGCTCAAGCTCTACGAAGGCCACTATCACGACCCGCTCAACGATGTGGGCAAGGAGAACGTGATGGCGGACATCACGGGCTGGATCAACGCGCGCCTGCCGAGGGCCTGAGTCGCTCGTGCAGGTGCTGAGAGCCGACATGCCGCGCAAACGGCCCGCCGGCACCCATCGGCGTCGAGCGCTTCGACCGCCTCGATGCGCCCGACGCCAGTCTGACCGCATGACTCGTGAGGACTCTGGCTCGACCCGACGCGAGAGGGTTGCGGACTACTTCCCCTTTTTGCCTGGCACGCTCGGAGCCGGATGCGCCTTGGTAAACGCCTTCGCCTTTTTCTGGTCTTTCTCCGTTGTGGCCTGCTTCTTCTGTCGCTCTTTCGACTTCGGAGACTTGTCGCCCATGGACCACCGCCTGAGGTTTGGGTAATGGGAGCAGCTCGCGACCGAGTTGCACCCTACCTCACCGCGACCACCCTCGTCATCGCAACGGTCGGTCCCGAGCTCAGTCGAACGAAGTACACACCGTTCGGAACGTTCATGCCGTGGTCATCGCGACCATCCCAGAGGAATACACCGCTGGCCGTCGCAGGGGTGCCACCGCCGACCGCGAGCCTGCGCAGGCGACGCCCGACAGCGTCGAAGATCGCAAGCTCCCCTCGCTGGCTCAGGCCGCCCAGGGCATAGCGAAGCTTCACGGATCCGCCGGTCAGGATGCTCGGGAGTGCGGACAATTCGACGCCGCCTCGGGCCGTCCGCCTTGCGACGTCGGTCGCGCCGACCGGACGGGTATCCAGCAGCGTCGCCAGTTGAAGGGCGAGCCCCGTGTCGCGCACTTCCTGTTCGAATCCGGTCGTGTCCTGGGGCTGCATCCACACCACACTCGCGTCGTGAGGCAGAACCTCGAGGCCATTCGCGAAATCTGCCTGGGTGGCGAGCCGGGTCTGCACGCCCATCGAATTCAGCTGCCCCATCAACTGCTGCTCCAGGATCGAAGCGGGCATTCCCGGGAATGTCGGCAGCGTCACGGTGCGGCCGGAGATCGAGACGCGAAAGGAACCCGGCGATCCGTCCGCCGCGTATCCGCTGGCCGTCCCCGAGAGTGAGCACAGCGCAAACTGGTCCACCGCGGGAGCGGCGGAATAGAAACCGTCGGGCTCATCCGACTCATCGTTGTCGATACCCGCCCCGGTCACGGTCCAACCGTTCTGGCCGACCATTCCCACCTTCGCGATGCTCTGCGATGGGAGCACCGTATCCGCCTTGGTTACCGCGAACGCAGCCCAGAACAGGTTGGCTTTGTACTCGGCAGTCCACGACGAGTCGACCGCGAGGGTCACCGAAACGACACGGGTCTCGATCCCGCGCTTCACGACGACATGCATGGTCACGTTCCCGGTTCGCGTGGGCTTCCCGCAGATCACGCCGGTCCCGGCGTGAGCCTGTGTCGAGATCGCGACGAGCGCGAGGGCGATGAGTCCGGTGCGCCAGCTCTTCGAGCGTGGGAGTAGCGTGGTCATGACCGCCTCCTCTTGCCTGGTTCCGAGTTCGACACGACCGCGAGGCTGCTGTCACGGGCGCGTCCGAGTGACTGGAAACGAGATTCGACGAGGACTCTTACTCTGGACTTACAGCTCGCTGATTCCCTGACGCGGCGCCGCGCGAACCGGTGTACATCCCCGCGATGTCTCTGACTCCCGCGACCCGCCTCGGTGCTTACGAGATCCTCGCGCCGCTTGGGGCCGGAGGAATGGGTGAGGTCTATCGCGCTCGCGATACGCGCCTGGGTCGCGAAGTGGCAGTGAAGGTGCTTCCTGCCGACATGTCGGCCCGGCCCGATCGGCTGGCTCGCTTCGAGCGCGAGGCTCGCTCGGTGGCCGCGCTCAACCATCCGAACATCGTCACCCTCTTCAGCGTCGAAGAGGACCGCGGCGTCCGATTCCTGACCATGGAGCTGGTCGAGGGTTCGAGCCTTGATCAGCACGTCGAGCCAGGCGGGCTGCCGATCGCGAGAGTGGTCGAGCTTGGCCTGGCGATAGCGGACGCGCTCACCGCCGCGCATACCAAGGGTGTCGTGCACCGCGATCTCAAGCCCGCGAACGTCATGGTCTCGCGGAAGGGTCGGATCAAGGTCCTGGACTTCGGGCTCGCCAAATACGCCGACTCGGCGGCACCGCTGGAAACGTCCAATGCCGCAACGCTGCCTGCACCCATCTCACTCGACGGACAGCTGGTCGGGACCGTGCCCTACATGGCGCCCGAGCAGATTCGCGGCGGTGCCGTCGACGCGAGGAGCGATCTTTTCGCGCTCGGCATCCTGCTCTACGAACTTCTGGTCGGACGCCGGCCGTTCACGGGAGAGAGCACGGCGGACGTCAGCTCCTCGATCCTTCGTGACGCGCCGGGACCTCTGACGCACATTCGCGCCGAAGTTCCGGTTGATCTCGATCGAATCGTCTTGCGCTGTCTGGAGAAGGACCCACGCTCACGATTCCAAAGCGCACATGAGGTCTGCAACGCACTCCGCGGGGTGCGAGATTCGCTCGTGAACGGAGATCGCCGCTCCCAGTCGGTGCCGGTCGAAGCCACCTCGTCGATCGCCGTGTTGCCATTCGTGAATCGGAGTGCCGACGCCGAGGACGAGTACTTCTCGGACGGTCTCGCGGACGAGCTGCTCAACGTGCTGGCCAAGATTCGCGGCCTGCGCGTGGCGGCGCTGCTCGAAGGCAGCGTACGAGAAGCCGGCAATCGCGTCCGGATCTCGGTCCAGCTGGTGAAGGTGGTGGACGGTTATCACCTGTGGTCCGAGACCTACGATCGCACGCTCGACGACCTCTTTGCGGTTCAGGACGACATCGCGCAGTCGGTCGTCAAGAAACTGCGCACCACGTTGCTCGGGGAAGCGCCCGGCTCCGATGCGAGCGGCGTTGCGAGAGCCGACGTCACAGCGGCAGCACGAGGCCGCGGCACCGATTCCGAGGCGCACCGATTGTTCCTGCAGGGCAGCGTCTTCGTCGCGCGAAACACCGGCCAGGATCTCGCTCGCGGAGTCGAGTGTTTTCGCCAGGCGCTCGCTGGGGATCCCGGTCATGCGATGGCCTGGAGCGCGCTCGCGCAGGCACTCGTCTTCCAGGCCGCTCAGGGGTTTGCGCCCGTGTCCGAAGGGAATGCCCGGGCGCGAGAGGCCGCAATGCGCGCGTGCGCACTCGAGCCCGAACTCGCCGAAGCCCATCCTGCGCTGGCCTCCATCCAGCTCTGGCACGACTGGGAATGGAGCGGCGCCGAAGCTTCCGTGGCCCGAGCGCTCGCGCTCGCGCCCGGGAACGCCGACTCGCTTCGCCTCGCGGGCCTGCTCGCGTTCGATCGAGGTCGGCTCGATGAATCCACCCGGCTGTTCGAGCGCGCAATCGAGCGGAGGAGTCGGATGAGGCACTGAAGGAGTTGATTCGCTACGGCGCGGGGCATTCGGACTATCAGATCGCCCAGGTGTATGCGGAGCGTGGCGAGTCCGACGCGGCCTTCGAGTGGTTGGAGCTCGCCTATGCCAATCGCGACTCGGGGCTTTCCGTCATGAAACCGTCGCGCCGCTTCCGTTCGTTGCATATCGATCCGCGATGGGCTGCGTTTCTGAAGCGGATGGGATTGGACTCGGCCTGACCCCGCAACCCGATGACCCGCTCGCGGCGCAAAAGCTTCCCATGCGGATGGTCGCCCACTGGATCTTCAGATAGAGATGTCGTGGCCGGCGAAGGAGGAGTAGATTCACTCCGCCATGCACTCGCTCCTGCTTGCAGTGACTCTGCTGACGGCGGTTCCCCTTCCGGGCGTCCACGAGATTCAGTCGCGACCCGCGCCGATCCTGATGGTGCACTACATGCCGTGGTTCGAAGCCGGGCCGACGGCCGGACCGTGGGGATGGCATTGGACGATGAACCACTTCAACCCGAACTTGGTCGATGCCCAGGGTCGTCGCCAGATCGCTTCGCACTACTATCCGCTGATCGGGCCGTACGACTCGCGGGACCCCGACCTGGTCGAGTACCACGTGCTGCTGATGAAAGTGGCCGGACTCCAGGGCGCGATCGTGGATTGGAATGGATCCTCGAGCCTCTACGACTATCCGCTGGGCAACTCCGCGACGCGCAGACTCTTCGACGCGCTCGCGGTGGCCCAGCTCTCGTTCGCAATCTGTTACGAAGATCAGTCCATCACGCAGCTGATTCTCAACGGGCGGATCAGTTCCGCTCAAGCCATCGGGCAAGCTCAGGCGGACATGGTGTACGTCCGCGACCGGTGGGCGAACAAGCCGGCCTATCTCACGCTCGACGAAGCACCGGTCGTGTTGAACTTCGGCCCTCAATACTTCCAGACCCCGGCGGAGTGGAAGGCGATTTTCAGCGTCTTCAGCGACACGCCGCAATTCTTTCCGCTCAACTTCCGCCTCAGCACGCTCGCCGCTGGCGCGTTCTCATGGCCGCCGATGTGGGCGTCCGTCGAAGGCGTGCTGGCGCCCGAGCGTCTCGACGAATACCTCGACGAATTCCATGCGAACGGCGAGACGTGGCCGGGCCATGTGGGCGGTGCGTTTCCAGGCTTCCACGACATCTATGAACAGGCAGGCGTTCAGCCTTCGTACGGCTACCTCGACGCCCGCGACGGGCTGACCTTCTCGGAAACGCTGAATCGAGCCCTGATCGCGCGCTCGCCAATCATTCAGATCGTGACCTGGAACGATTTCGGCGAGGGAACCAATATCGAACCGACGCTCGAGTACGGCTATCGGTATCTCGAACATGTGCAAGAGGTGGCGCGTGAGTTCCGGGAGCTGCCCTACTCGGCGCAAGACTTGAGGCTCCCGCGCGCCCTCCACGCACTACGAAAGCAGAATCGTGGGAATGCGGCCGTGATGGCTCAGTTGAACCAGGCGGCTGCGTTCATCCTCTCAGGACAACCTGCGGAGGCCCGTGCAATCCTTGCTTCACTGCAGGTGACCGCGATCGAGCCTGAGTCGATTCCGACACCCGATCAGGCCGTTCAGATCCGCCCGAACCCGATGGTCAACTCTGCAACGGTTCTGCTTGACCTGCCGGCTTCGGGCGAGATTCGCCTCGACGTGTTCGACGTAACGGGGCGCTGGATCGCATGCCTGGCGTCGGGACATCATGCCGTGGGCCGTCACGGCTTCGACTGGGATGCGAGGCGCCAGTCGAGCGGCATCTACCTCGTGCGGCTGCAGGCCGGACGTAGCGTCGTCACGCGCAAGGTGCTCTTGCAAAGGTAGGACCGCCGGGCCTTCGCGACCGTGAGGAGCGCGCGGCCGCTCTGCTAGAATCGCCCGCCCTGCGATCCCACTGACTCCCGAGGCGTCCATGCGATTCGAGCCGGGCTTGATGCTGGAGCGTTACCGCGTCATCGACAAGCTCGGCGCAGGTGGAATGGGCGAGGTATGGCGCGCCGAGGACACACGGCTCGGTCGCTCGGTGGCGCTCAAACAGCTGCCCGTTGCACTCGCCAGTGATCCGCTTTGGCTTGAGCGTTTCCGCCGCGAGGCGCGCACTCTGGCCTCTCTCAACCACCCGAACATCGTGACGATTCATGCCGTGGAGGAGTCGGGCGACGGCCCGTTCCTCGCCATGGAGCTGGTTCAGGGACGGACGCTTTCCCACGAGATGTCGGCGGGTGCGCTCGCGCCTGCTCGCGCGCTGGAACTCGCGATCACGATCGCGCACGCGCTCGCGGCCGCGCACGGACGCGGCATCGTCCATCGCGACGTCAAGCCCGACAACATCATGCTCGGAGACGACGGGCGACTGCGGGTGCTGGACTTTGGTCTCGCGACGTCGGGTGTCGTTCCCTCACCGCTTGCAAAGGGCTCGCTCGCGCCGACGCTGGCCCTGGCCGACGACTTGACGCAGCCCGGCTCGATCGTCGGCACGGTGGTGTACATGTCGCCCGAGCAGGCGCAAGGCCGGCCGGCCGACGCTCGCTCGGATGTGTTCTCGCTCGGCATCGTGATGTACGAACTGGCCTCGGGCCATCGGCCGTTCGCGGGCTCCGATCAGGTCTCGATCCTGGCCTCGATTCTGCGCGACACCCCGCCGGCCTGTGATCGGCTGAACCCCGTGGTTCCCGCGCGGCTATCCGCGATCATCCACCGCTGTCTCGAGAAGGATCCGGAGCACCGCTACGACACCGCGGCCGAGCTGCACCTCGAACTGGTTCGCCTGCGCGACTGGGCGCGTGGCGAGGCCTCTGCCGAGCTGGCGCGCATCGTCGACCGCATCCAGGGACTCGAGGAAGGGCCCGAGGCATGGCAGGCATTCCAGCTCGGCCGCGAAATCGCGAAGCTCGCGCCTGACGATCCACAGCTCGAACGACTGCAGACCTACTTCGCGCGCGCGATCGGAGTCGCGTCCGAGCCGCCCGGGGCGAGGGTGTCGGTCCAATACTACGGGGCACCGGAGTCCGAATGGACCGCGATGGGCGTGACGCCGCTCGACCGTGTGCCGTGGCCCAAAGGCTTCACGCGTATCCGACTCGAGCGCGAAGGCCATCGGGTCGTCCAGGACTTGATCTGGAACATGGAGTTCATCGGCACGGACTTCCTCTATCCGATGTCCCCGCCCGGGCAGTGGCCCGACGACATGGAGTGGGTTCCGGCTGGCCGGTTCGAGTTGTTCATGCCGGGCCTCGATCACCTCGAAGCCGAGCCGATGGCGGGCTTCCTGATGGATCGCGATCCGGTCACGAACCGCGACTACAAACGCTTCATCGAGGCCGGCGGCTATCGGAACTCGGAGCTGTGGCGCGAAACAGTGACCGTCGAAGGCCGCGCGCTGACGGGGCTCGAAGCGTCGGCTCGCTTCGTCGACGCAACGGGACAACCGGGACCCGCCGGGTGGGAGGGCGGCACCTTCGCGCATGGAGACGAGGATCTGCCGGTGACCGGCGTGAGCTGGTACGAAGCGGCCGCGTATGCCGCGTGGGCGAACAAGACGCTTCCAACGATCTTTCACTGGAATCGCGTGGCGTTCACCTGCGCGAGCGCACAGATCATCGCGCAGGCGAATTTCGGCGGGCGCGGTCTCGTCCGAGTCGGCACGACGCACAGCATGAATCGATTCGGCGTCCGCGATCTGGCCGGCAACGTTCGCGAATGGGCGTCCAATGCCACCGAACGCGAGGGCAATCGTTTCCTTCTCGGCGGCGGTTGGAACGACCCCGAGTACTCGTTCAACGATGCGTGGGCCCAGGCCGCGCTCGACCGCTCGCCGACCAACGGATTTCGCTGCATCCGACACGTCGAGCCCGAAACGAACATGTCCAAACTGACGCGCGCGATCGACCTGCCGTTTCGCGACTTCCTGGCGGAAACCCCGGTACCCGACTCGGTGTTCGAATTCTTCCTTCGCCAGTTCCGCTACGACCCTTCGCCGCTGGCCTCGAAGCTCGAATCGGACGAGCCCACGATTCTGGGGCGGATGCAGACCGTGAGCCTCGCCGCCGCGTACGGCGGCGAACGACTCACGCTCTACGTGTTCCTTCCCGAGCCGGGCCATGCGCCGCATCAGGCGGTGGTCATGTTCCCGGGCTCGAACGCGATTCACACCCGCGTCTTCAATCCGCAGGACATTCGCCGTGCCGACTTTCTCGTCCGCGGCGGCCGCGCCGTGATCCTTCCCGTCTACAAAGGGACTTATCATCGAGGCGGCGACCTGCACTCGGACTACCCGTCCGAGAGCACGCAGTACCGCGACTACATGATCATGTGGGCACGCGACCTCGGTCGCGCGATCGACTACCTCGAAACCCGCGACGACATCGATGCCTCTCGGCTCGCCTACTACGGACTCAGCTGGGGCGGCTACATGGGCGCGACCATGCCGGCGATCGAGCGGCGCATTCGCGCGAACGTGCTCTACGTCGCGGGGCTGACCTTCCAGCGTGCGCTGCCCGAAGTCGACCCCATCAACTTCATCACCCGCGTCACCCAGCCGACGCTGATGCTCAACGGTGAATTGGACTTTTTCTTTCCGGCCGAGACCTCACAGAAGCCGATGTTCGAGCTGCTCGGAACACCTCCCGGGCACAAGCGGCGAATCTCCTATCCCGGCGGGCACTCGGTGCCGCGCGTCGAGATGATCAAGCAGACCCTCGCGTGGCTCGATCGCTACCTGGGACCGGTGGCGCCCTAGGGGACACGCTCCCGGGTTGGCGAAATTACGGGTGCGCCGGGGGTAAAGCCGTGAGAAACTCGCCCGCGGTTGTCACGCGCTCGACGCAGCCCACATCCCCCGGAGGCCATCATGCACGGCCGCTCTCTCGCATCGCGTGTCTCGCTCGTTCTTGCCCTTGTGCTCTCCACCACTGCCGCACGCCCCGCTCATGCGGTGTTCGGCGGACCCGGTGACATGTTCGTCACGGGAGACGTCTCCAATACGGTGCGCTCGTACGGCGGTGTGTCGGGCTCGTTCATCGGACTGTTCGGCACCATCACCAACAGCCCGCTCAGCATCGACTTCGGCGCCGTCAACGGTCGCGTACTGGTCGGCGGCTTCGTCGGCGGCGTGATGGAATTTGATTCGTCGACCGGCGCGTGGATCAAGACTTACGGACCGCCACTGTGGGCGTGGTCGGGGATCTACGCTCCGAACGGCAACGTGCTGGTCGCGTCGTCGGCGACCGATCAGATCCTCGAATACGACAGCACCACCGGCGCATTCGTTCAGCTGTTCGCGCCGGTACCCGGCGCACCGTCCGACATGCGTTACGGGCCGAACGGCAACCTGTATGTCTGCACCTACACCGGCGGCATGGTGTGGGAGCTGGATCCCACCAGCGGAAACGTCATCAGCCTGTGGTCGCTGCCGCCCAACTCCCGGGCAAACGATGTCGAGTTCCTGAACGGCGAGATTCTCGTCACCGCGATGGGCAATAACGTAGTCTATCGCTACGATTCGACCCCGGCGCACAATCTGCTCGGTAGCTTTGGCGATGCGAGCTGGGGCAACGCCCACGGCCTCGAAGTGAGTCCGCACAACGGACACATCTACGTCGTCGATGGCGTAACGGCACAGGCGTTCGAGTTCGACCCGATCACTTTCGCGCTTTTGAACGCGAACGTGTTGAGCCCGGCCCCTGGCGACAAGGTGGTGGACATCGCGTTCCGCCCCGAAGACGTCCCAACCCCTGCAGTCGTCAGCAGCTGGGGACGGATCAAGCGGCTCTATCGCTAGCTCAGCCGGGAGTCGTCGCAGCCGGCATCTAATTGCCGGTGCTGACGATTCCTCCGTTGGGCAGGAAGACCGCGCCGGTGGTGCCGTCCGAGAATCCGCTCGCGCCGGTCAGGCCGGACTGCCAGCTGTTCGAGCCGCCGCCACCGGACGGCGCGGCCATCGCGGCGAGGTTCCACTGGGGTGGGCCGCCTTCGAAACCCGCGAGGCCTTGAGCGTTGATGAAGTAGCGTCCCGGAACGATCGGCCCCGTGATTCGCTGCAGTGCCAACAGATCGGAGCTGGGCAGTTCGCGGCCGTTGACGAACACCTGCGTGGCACCCGCCGAGGCGTTCGCCCGCAGGGTTCCGCCCAGCGAGAGGCCGGGCGCGATGAATCCGGCGGTGGGCCCGCCTTTGCCACCCCAGGCGCCGAGCGTCCTGTCGTACCAGTAGTCCGCGTCGGGGATGCGGATTCGATAGGTCTGCTCGGCGCGCATGATCTCCTCGTCGCTGAGCCGGCGTTCATTGATCACGACGCGTCGCTGGACGGGAGTGCTCTCCGCGGACGGAGCGGAAGCGGTACCTCCACGGTTCGCGGGCCTGAAAGTGAGCCGCTGCGCCCTACCACCAACGTCAACTTCGAGCACCAGACCGTCGGCACGTTCGGTCGCGGTGAAACGCGTGGTCGATCCGCCCGGCCCGATCGTCCCTTCGAATCCGCCACCCGAACGGCGCGCGATCAGTGGCATCGACTCGCCGCCGTCGGAAAGCGTGCCGCCGAGTTCGCCACCGGCAGACGACTTCAGAATCAGGGTGATCGAGGGGTCCTCCACCGAAACGAAGTGACGTTCTGCAGATTCGTCGGCCGGCATGCGAGTCTCCGTGGCCCCTTGAGTCTCACTGGATGGGGGCGTGCCGATCGCAGTTTCGCTTGCGCCCTTGCTCGGCGCACCACCGCAACCCGCGACAACCATCGCCACCCACGCGAACCATTCGTAGTGCCAATGCTTGCGCATGACCCAGGCCCTCTCGAGTCGTTCGTTCGCCGGCTTCACGCCGCCGCGGAAAGGCAGCGTATGCGGGCCTGGCGCGCCCGCGCTCAAGCGCTTGCAGGCGCCTGCCGATGCGTTATAACATACGTATCCACATCGGAGGCAGTCATGGTCAAGCTCACGGTTCGCAAGGTCGGAAACTCGCTCGGCGTCACCCTGCCGGCTCAGGCGGCGCAGGCACTCCACGTCAAGGAGGGCGACCAGCTTTATCTCACCGAGGCTCCCGGAGGCTTTCGGCTGACTCCCTATGACCCGGAATTCGGGAAGACCATGGAGGTGGCCGAGCGCTTCATGAGTCGTTACAAGAACGCGCTCCGTGATCTCGCTCGGTGAAGCGGGAACCCAAATGGATTTCGAAGCAGGCCGTCCTTGCCTTTCACGAGCAGCTCCTGTCAGTGCACGGTGGCGCTTCCGGAGTTCTCGACGAAGGCTTACTGGATGCGGCCTTGGCCAGTCCGAAGAACCACTTCGCGTATGAACGTGCGGACACTCTTCGGCTGGCGGCCGCATACGCGTACTCTCTTACCCAGAATCACCCGTTTGCGGACGGCAACAAGCGCGTCGCGCTCACGGTAGCAGGTGTGTTCATGGAGCTGAACGGATTCCGACTCGAGGCAACGGAGCAGGACGCGGCGCAGGCGACGCGTGCATTGTCCATGCGCGAGCTGAGTGAGGTCGAGTTCGCCGACTGGCTCCGTACGTGCTCCTCAAAGCTTAGCGTCGCGCGTCGGGGACCGCTTGTGAAAGTGCTGCCCAAGCGCCGAAAGCAGCGCAAGTCGCAATAGCCCACATCCAGGAGAGACCGTGCGAAAGAGCCCCCCGTGCCCGACACCTGCTTCGCTTGGAGCGATCCTTCCCGCAATCGCGCTCGCGGCGCTCACGCTCCTGACTCCGAGCCTCGCGTGGTCGTGGGGCAGCCAGACGCACCAGTACATCGCGCGCAACTATTCCAAGCACCTGCCGCCGGTGATCGACGGCTTGCGAACCTACGACGCGTTCGTCGAAGCGCACGTGAATGACCCCGACATCCGTCGTTCGAGCACTCCGGGCGAGGGGCCGCGCCACTTCATCGACATCGACGTCTACCCCGAGTTCTTCCTCGGCACGCTGCCTCATGATCGCGCAACCCTCGAAGCGATCTATGGCGCCGCGTTCGTGCTCGACACCGGCATCGTGCCGTGGGCGGTTGGCGAGGTCGTGACCACGCTGAGCCAGCAGTTCGCGGCGCAGAACTGGAGTGGCGCTGCGACCACCATCGCCGACCTGTGTCACTACGTTGGCGACAGTTCCCAGCCGTTGCACTGCACTCAGAATTACAACGGCCAGCTCACCGGCAACACGGGCATTCACTCGCGCTACGAGACCTCGATGATCAACCCGCACATCGCGGAGCTGAACACCCCGGCGGCGACGACCGTGTTCTACCCCAACGTGGTGGATGCGATGTTCGACTTCGTGGGGATCTCCTGGACCGGAGTCTCTCCGCTCCTCTCCGCGGACAACACTGCAAAGACGGCTTCAGGTGGCTTGTTCAATAGCACCTACTACAACTCGCTCTGGGCCAGCACGCAGGTCATGACGCGCGAGAGGGTCAACGCCGCGACACTCGCGACCGCTTCGTTCGTCTACACCGCATGGCGTAACGCGGGAGAGCCGGCGGTGCCCGGTTCTTCGGTAGGTGTCGGTCCGTCAGCACTCACGATCGCCCGGCTCGACGCATGGCCGATGCCGTTTCGAAGCGCCCTCAACGTTCGATTCGATGGCAGCGGGCCGTTCACGGTCGACGTGTTCGACATTCGCGGCGCTCGCGTGACGCGGCTGGTCGAGCAGGCGGCGTCACCCGGCATGGCGACCTGGACGCCGGGCGGGCGCGTGGAGGCGGGCATCTACTTCCTCCGCCTCACGACCCCCGAGAAGAGCCTCGTGCGGCGAGTCACGCTGCTCGACTGAACGGAGGGCGGCGCCTAACGCGCGTCGTCGAGCACGATCGGGTCGTCCTGCTCCGGCAGGTGGGGCTTGCCATCGAACGCGATCTGGTGCCCCGAACGCGCAGCCTTCGTCTGGAGATAGTCTCGATTGAACTCGTTCGGAACCATCACGAGCGGGAGGCGGCTGCTCACCTTGACGCCCAGCGACTCGAGCTCGCGGATCTTCCTCGGGTTGTTCGTGATCAGGCGGATCGAAGCGACATTGAGGCTCGCCAGCATGTGCGCCGCCACCGCGTAGTCGCGCTCGTCGTCGCGAAAACCGAGCGCCAGGTTGGCGTCAACGGTGTCGAGCCCGCGGTCTTGCAGCGCGTAGGCCTTGACCTTGTTGATGAGCCCGATGCCGCGGCCTTCCTGTCGCATGTAAAGCACGATTCCGCGCTCCATCGATGCAATCGCTCGCAGCGACGCCTCGAGCTGGTCCCGGCAGTCGCAGCGGAGCGAACCCGCGACATCACCGGTGAGGCATTCGGAGTGCAGTCGCACCGGGAGGTCGTGCGAACCCATCACGTCGCCGTGCACGAGTGCGACGTGTTCCTTGCCGTCGCGGTTGTTCCAGAACGCCACGATCTGAAACCGCCCGAAGCGGCTCGGCAGCGCCGCTACCGCCTCGACGCGCACGCAGATGTGGTGAGGGCCGAAGCCGGCGCAGTCGTGGTCGCGATCGCGTTCGACCAGCGCATCGAGTGAGTCGACGCGTGGGATTCCGGAGCAGGGTGGCTGGTCCATGCGCCCACGATAGCATGGGCTCGCGAATCCGCTTCGCCGCGCTGCGACAGGCGCGCTAGCTGGAGAGCTCCCGGTAGAGCCACGCCCGCGCGGTGGCCCAGTCGCGCTTCACGGTCATCGGCGAGACTCCAAGCACCTCGCCGGTCTCCTCGATGCTCAAGCCACCGAAGTAACGCAGCTCGACCACTCGCGCCTGTCGTTCGCTCAGCCGCGCGAGGTCGACCAGCGCCCGGTCGAGATCGTCGAACTCGACCGGCCCAGCTCTCGCCGCCAGCTCCACGCCCGTGTCCAGTTCCACCGGAGTCTCACCACTTCCGCGCTTGCCGGCGCGCTTTCGGCGTGCGTGATCCACCAGGATGCGGCGCATCGCCCGCGCGGCGACCGCCAGGAAGTGCGCGCGGTCCTGCCACGCCGAATCGGGCTGTCCGGCCAGGCGCAGGTAGGCCTCGTGCGCCAGCGCGGTCGGCTGCAGCGTGTGCGCGACCCGTTCCGCGCGCAGATAGCGCGCTGCCTGCTGGCGCAGCGCCTCATAGACCAGTGGAAAGAGGCGGTCTGCGGCGAGCGCGTCACCTTGGGCGGCGTGTTTCAGGGCAGCGGCGAATTCGTCGGCGTCCACGGTTCCTCCGAGGGTGGCAGAGCAAAGTACCGCGCGGCCCGGTTGTTCTGCACCTTGGCGGACGCTCGATGGTCCGATCCACCCGCGATTTGCGCCATGACTGGCACAAGCAGGTGCGGGGGCTGGAGCTGCCGATCGGGGAGGGTCCCTTCGGCTCCCGTCCTCACTTACCGGGAGGCCCGCATGAGGATGCTTCGAGCGCTGCTCGCCGTGGTTGGAGTGATGATCTGCTCCGCACGAGCGCACGGTCAGATGACCCCGCTCGAGGACGGACGTGAGAACCACGCGTTCGCGACCTTCCTCGGCGTGACGGATTCGCAGTCGGAGTTTCCGACCGCACCTTTTGCGTACTTCAACAGCGCGCTCGCGCGCTTCAGGTTCCGACTTGCGACCTGCGTCGATTAGCAGCTTCATTCTTGGGTGGAGCCCCGAGACATCGCCGGCACCGGAGAAGTCCTGCTGGAGTCGGCGCCCTACGGCGTCACCTATCATCAGCTCGACGCCGGGGAGATTCACGTGACCGGTCGGCTCGCACCCGGGGATTACGCCATTGAAGGGCGTTCCTCCTTCACGACTGGAATCGAGACCCTTCAGTGCGCCGCCTACTCGTACGTCTTTTCGTGCTCCGCGTGCCGCTCGGCAATGGCGGTCAAATCAGCGGTGCCACTTCGCCGCTGCTGACCATCCAAGACGCGTGCGACCCCAACACGGGCTCTTACGACGCGCTGGTGGGCAGCGGCCCGATCGTCGAACCCAGCCGGCCCGTACGGCTGGACATCGGCACGGCCACCGGCGTCGAGCTTGAACTCGCGCGCCCACGATCGCTGTCGATCGAACTCGCGGGGCCCAGCCCCTTCACATCGCAGACCGCGTTTCGCCTCGTCGCTCCACATGCTGAGCGGGGCCCGATCGCGATCTACGACGTCTCGCGCGCTCGCATTCGGACACTCGCGGATCGCGTGGAGGCCAGCACCGGCATCGTGACCTGGGATGGTCGTACGAGCGCCGGTACCCGTGCACCCGCCGGTATCTACTTCTTGCGCGTGGCGGCGGGAGCGATGCACGGAACCTGCCGGGTCGTGCTGCTCAACTGAACTCGAGAGAGTCCGCGAGTCTAGACGCGACGCGCTACCTTCCACGCGGGATCCCGGCTATTGTCCCGCGATGCGCAAACGCGTCGTGGTGCTGGGAGCGGGCTTCGGCGGTCTCGAGCTGACGACGATTCTATCGGAGGCATTCGGCGACACCGTCGACATCGTTCTGGTCGACAAGTCCGATTCGTTCGTTTTCGGCTTCTCGAAGCTCGACGTAATGTTCGGACGCCAGCTTCCCGCCGACGCGCACCACCCCTACCGAGACTTCGTGAAGCCGGGGGTGCGGTTCCTTCAGACCGAGGTGCGTTCGATCGACCCGGTTGCGAAGCGTGTCGTGACTTCCGCGGGAGAGTTCGAAGCCGACATCCTGATCGTGGCGCTCGGCGCCGATCTGGATCCGGCAGCGACTCCTGGACTTGTCGAGGGCGGTAACGAGTTCTACACCGTCGAGGGCGCCGAGCGACTGCGCGAGGTGCTGCCGCATTTCGAGCGCGGCCCGGCGATCGTCGGCGTGACTTCGAAGACTTTCAAGTGTCCGCCCGCCCCGAGCGAGACTGCGCTGTTGCTGCACGATTACCTCGTCGCGCGCGGCCGTCGCGCCGACACCGAGATCGCGCTGGTCATGCCGTTCGGCCGACCGATACCGCCCTCGCCCGAAACCTCGGACGCGATCCTCGCCGCGTTCGCCGAGCGTGGGATCCGGTTCATTGGCGAGCGCCTCGTCACGTCGCTCGACCCCGCCCGCAAGGTCGCGGTGCTCGACGACGGGAGCGAGATGCCGTACGCGCTGTTCCTGGGAGTTCCGTTTCACCGTGTGCCCAAAGTGGTTGCGGAATCCGGTCTCGTCGAGGACACCTGGATCACGGTGAACAAGCAGACGCTTGAAACGCGCTTCCCGGGTGTGTATGCGATCGGGGATGTGAATGGCGTCGGGACTCCGAAGGCGGGCGTGTTCGCTGAGGGTTCGGCCAAGACCGTCGCGGCCGCGATCATCGCGCAGCTCGGCGGCGGCGAGTCCCCGGGAGCCTACGTCGGCGCGGGATCGTGCTACGTCGAGTTCGGCGGCAACCGGGTGGGACGCGTCGACGTGACCTTCCTCAGTGGCCCCAAGCCGACCGGCACCTACTACCAACCCTCCGAAGCGCTGGTCACCGAGAAACTTCACTTCGGTTCGAGTCGCATTCGGCGCTGGTTCGGGCGGGATTGGAGTTCGAAGGCGTGAAGTCGGTCGCGCGGTTCGATCGCTTCACGAAGCCACTCGCTTAGCGCGACGGTGACCATGTCCGAGACGTCCCTGCTGCTGGTCGACGACGAAGAAGCCTTTCGAAAGCTGGTCGGCCACGAACTCGCCCACGCCGGCTATCGCGTCGCGACCGCGGCCAACCTGCGCGAGGCACGCGAGACCCTTCGCCAGCGTACTTTCGACCTGATCCTCCTCGACGTGCGGTTGCCGGATGGCAGCGGCCTCGACCTGCTGGCCGAGGTCAAAGAGAACGCCCCGGCGACCGAGATCGTGATGCTCACCGGCCACGCCACGGTCGAAGAGGCGATCCGCGCGATGAAGAACGGTGCCCTCGACTTCCTGACCAAGCCGTTCAAGATCGAGCAGCTCGAAGCGGTGCTCGACAAGGCCGTGCAGAAGCAGGCGCTGCAGCGCAGCCACACGGCGCTCGAGCGAGAAGTCTCGCGCATCCACCCGAGCGACGGCTTCATCGGCCGGAGCGCCGGCGTGCGCGAGCTGCTCGACCTCGTTTCGCGAGTCGCTGAGACCGACTCGACGGTGCTGGTCCGCGGCGAGAGCGGCGTGGGGAAGGAGCTCATCGCGCGGGCCGTTCACCGTCGCAGCCAGCGGTCGCGCCAGCCGTTCGTGGTCGTGGACTGCGCTTCTCTGCATGAGAATCTGCTCCAGAGCGAACTCTTCGGTCATGAGAAGGGCGCCTACACCGGCGCGGTGCGCCTCAAGCACGGCCTGTTCGAGGTGGCGGATCGGGGCACGCTGTTCCTCGATGAGATCGGGGAACTCACACCGCAGCTTCAAGTGAAGCTCCTGCGCGTGCTCGAGACCGGCGTGTTCCGGCGGGTCGGAGGCACCGCGGACATTCGCGTCGACGTCCGGCTCATCGCCGCCACCAATCGCGCTCTCGAGGCCATGATGAAGGCGGGCGAGTTCCGCGAGGATCTCTACTATCGGCTCAATGTGTTCTCGCTGCAGATCCCGCCGCTTCGCGAGCGCGGCGATGACGTGCCGCCTCTGGTGGAGCACTTCATTCGCAACTCGAGCGTCACTCCCAAGCGCCATGTGCGGGTTTCGGACGAGGCCATGGAAGTGCTGCGCCGCTACCCTTGGCCCGGCAACGTGCGCGAACTCGAAAACGTGATCGAGCGTGCCTTGATCCTGTGCGACGCCGGCGTGATCGAGTCCGCGCACCTGCCGCTCGGAGTTCGCCTCGAGCCCTCGTTCCGCTCGACCGAGGAGGATCGCCGACTCGTCACGCTCGAGGAGGTCGAGCGGCGTCACGTTCTGCGGGTGGTCGAGGAGTGCAAGGGTCACCGCCAAAAGGCAGCGAGCATCCTGGGCATCAGCGAGCGCAATCTCTACCGGAAACTGAAGGAGTTCGAAGGCGTCAAGACGAAGGACGACTCGAGCCAGCCCTGAACCGCCTCCGGACGAACTGACAGAATCGGTTCGCGCCTGACAATCGGGCAGCGAGCACCCATTGCGCCGCTCACCCGCGCGGCCTCATTCGCATGAAATGACGCAGTCCCCATCGGGGCATGCGGGTTGCAGAAGTCCTCTCGGGACCCATCCGCGAGGGGCTACGCATGTCACGCATCCTGATCTTCGACCCGAACGAGCACGACACCAACCGTCTTTCGCTCCTGACGGACAAGGCGCAGGAAGTCGTGCGCTGTCGGGATCGACATGCCCTGCTGAAGGCGCTCTCCGCCCAGCGGCCGGATGTGCTCGTCTACGTAGTCCAGAGTCTCCTCGACGACCTGGTCCTGCTGTCGTCGCTGCGCGCGGTTGCCCCGACGCTGCCGATCATCATGATCGGCGGTCCGACGGATCTGGAGTCTCGCCGCAGCATTCAGGAGCTCAGGCCCACCTACTACGGGGTCCTTCCGCTCGAACCCTCCGAGCTCCGGGATGCCGTCCGAGGCGCGCTTCAACGCGGCTCCGGGCGTCGATGACTCGCCGAGGCACGCCTCCGAATCGGCGAGCGATCGCCTGACAGAACTGCAGGCCACGCGGTCATTCTGTCTGGATCCACGGAACCAGAGCCGCATTCGATCACGGCGCCGCAAGGGCTTAGCCCGTATTCGCGCAGGCACGCCCATTGCGCTTATGGACCTGCGAAGGGTTACGGACATTCCGTCCGACCCGAAGTTCGGAGGTCCGTCATGCAGCGTTCCAATCGACTCGCGATGCTCGCCGTGATCACGGTTGCCGCCGCCTTGTCCTTTTCAACGGCGTGGGCCGGCCGCATCGAGCTCCAGGCCGGCAGCAAGCTGTGGCTCGATGGCAAGTCGACCGTCCACGAATACAAGAGCACCGCCGCATCGCTGAAGGTCTCGTTCGAGCAGGACCAGACCAAGTGGCCGACCGACGCGACCGGTGCCGAGGCGATCGAGCGCTTCCTGCGCGCCAAGGGCATCACTTCGATGGATGTCGTCGTGGCCGTCACCGGACTGCACTCGGGCAAGGCCGGTCTCGACAAGAACATGTACAAGGCGCTGCTTGCCGAGAAGCACCCCGAGATTCGCTTTCGCATGGTGAGCTACGAGATTGCCGAGGGTGCCAGGCCCGGCGAGCTGGCGATCGACGCCACGGGCACGCTCCGCGTTGCCGGCGTCGAACGCGAGCTCAAAATGCCGGTCACGTTCGTTCGCGAGTCCGACACCGTGCACCTGCGTGGCAGCGCTTCACTGCTCATGTCGACGTTCGGCATCAAGCCGCCGACCATGATGATGGGCACGCTTCGTACCGCGGACCTCGTCGTCGTCTCCTTCGATCTCCAGCTCGAATCGAAGGACGCGGTGATCGGCGCGGCCGGCGTCAAGTGAGACCGCGATGATCCGCACGACGCTCGACCTCATGCTTCCAGCAATGATCTCGCTCGCGGCGATCGTGGCGCTCGCGACTCCGACCGCCGGCGCGGATGACCTCGCCACGGTCGAGCGTGCGACGGCGAGCGTCCACCGCGGTCCGAACGGGCTCGAAGTCCAGGGCCGGGTCCGCGTGACCGCCTCGCAGGCCATCGCGTGGGCCGTGCTGACCGACTACGACAGCATCGATCGCTTCGTCTCGTCGATGCGCGAGAGCCGGATCGTGGGATGGCGCGACGGCGATGTCCTGGTCGAGCAGCTTGCGGAGGGGCGCCTGCTGCTCTTCAAGCGACTCATGCGGACCACGCTCAAGGTCCATGAGGAGCCGCCTGCGCGCATCGTGTTCGAGGACGTGCTGCGCAAGGACTTCGAGCACTACCGGGGCGAGTGGCGGATCGACGATCACGGCGCCGAGGTCGAAATCATTTACCTCGTGCAGGCACGTCCAAACCGCTCGATTCCGGAGTTCATCGCCCACGGCATGTTCCAGCGCACCGTTCGTCAGCTGCTGTCCGAAGTCGCAAGAGAGGTCGCAAGCCGTGCGGCACTGGCCGCGCGGCAACCCTAGGCATGTCTCAACCTTGGAAGGGACCCACCATGCATTCGCACGCTGAAATCCACCGGCGCTTAGGCACTCAGGCCATGTTCATCCTGCTGGCCGCGCTGCTCGTCTCCTCGCCGTTGCGCGCGAGCGCTCAGGATTCCGATTCCAGCGATGCGGTCGGCGCGGCGCAGAACCCGAGCGCTCCGCCTGCGACCGAGCGCGCCCAGTCAGTCCCGGTCCGGGTCGGCTTCTTCAATCCGCACGATGCGCGGAGCCTCAATCACTTCGAGGCGCCGAAACAGGAGGGCGTCCGCTACGACGGCTTCGCTCTGCAGTGGGGTGCCGCCTTCACGCAGCAGTTCCAATCGCTCGAGCACGAGAACGAGGCGACTCCGAACATCGTGAGCGGTGTCGATCTCAACTCCTTGATCGGGATCGGCAAGGGATTCAACAACGCGGACGCGAATCTCTTCATGGATGCGCAGCTCGCCCGCGGAATCCGGGTCGCGCTCACGAGCTATCTGTCGTCTCGCCATCATTCAGAAACCTGGGTCAAGGACGGCTACCTGCTGATCGACGGCTCGCCGTGGGAGAACGAAAAGCTCGACAATCTGATGAAGTACGTGACGCTGCGACTCGGGCACTTCGAGATCAACTACGGCGACCAGCACTTCCGTCGCACCGACAACGGCCAGGCGCTGTTCAACCCGTTCGTCGGCAACCTGCTCATGGACGCCTTCACCACCGAAATCGGCGGTGAGGTCTACGCGCGCGCGAACGGCTTCCTCGCGATGGCGGCGGTGACGGGCGGCGAGGTGCGCGGCCAGGTCATCAAGCCCGAGCAGCGCTCACCGAGCCTGATCGCCAAACTCGGCTACGACAACCAGGTCACTCCGGATCTCCGCGTACGTCTGACCGGCTCGATGTACAACACCTCCGAGTCGATCAGCAACACGCTCTATACCGGCAGTCGCGCGGGATCTCGCTACTACTACGTGGTCGAGAACCCGAATGCCACCGAGGCCGCGCAAGCGTGGTCCGGTGACGTGCGCCCGGGGTTCGGAAAGAAAGTACAGGCGTTCGTCGTGAACCCGTTCATCAAGTACCGCGGGCTCGAGCTGTTCGGCAATCTCGAGCAGGCCAAGGGCCGCTCGGCGACCGAAACCGCGGAACGCACCTGGGATCACTACGCCGGCGAAGCGGTGTACCGCTTTCTCAATAACCAGATCTATGTTGCCGGCCGCTACAACGTGGCCACCGGCAAATTCCAGGGGATCACGCCAGAAGTGACCGTCACCCGCACGCAGGTGGGCGCCGGCTGGTTCCTAACGCAGAACCTCCTCGCCAAGGCCGAGTACGTTCAGCAGAAGTTCGAGGACTTCCCGCTCACCGACATCCGCAGCAGGGCGAAGTTCGAAGGAGCCGTGATCGAAGCCGTCGTCTCCTTCTGACGATCGATCACCGCTCCTTCAGTGCCTCCGCCAATGCCTGCAGCAAGTCGTCGGCGGTGTAGGGCTTGGGAAGGAATCCCACCAGCCCGGCATCTTCGGCCTCGGCGAGTCGGCGTTTCTCGGCGAGGCCGCTGCTGCCGATCAATCGCAGATTGGGAGCCATGTGTCTCAGGGCCCGGGCCGTCGCGATGCCGTCCATGAAGGGCATCATCATGTCGAGCACCACCGCGGCGATCTGTCCCTGATGCTGGGCGAGCAGCGAGACCGCTTCGGTGCCGTCGCTCGCGGACAGGACCTTGTAGCCGAACTCCGTCAGCGTTCGTCCGGTCATCTCCCGGATGCTCGCCTCGTCGTCGACCACCATGATCAGCTCACCGTGTCCGGCGGGGAGTCGCGCCATGAGTTCGGACTTGTCCGCGGGCACGTCGGCACCAGGTTCCAGCGGGTAGGCGGGAAGGTAGATGGTGAAGCGCGTGCCCTGGCCGATCTCGCTGTAGACGTTGATGAACCCTTCGTGCGTCCGAATGATGCCAAGCGTCGTCGAGAGACCGAGGCCGGTGCCCTCGCCATGGGACTTGGTGGTGAAGAACGGGTCGAAGATCCGATCCAGGTGTTCCGGCGCGATGCCGGATCCGGTGTCGGTCACCGCAATCGACACATACTTGCCCGGCGTGGCATCCGGGTGCATCTGCGCGAAGTGGGCATCCAGTGTGACGTTCTGGGCCACGAACGTGAGCGTGCCGCCCGACGGCATGGAGTCGCGTCCGTTGACCGCCAGGTTCATGAGCACCTGGTGAATATGCGTGGAGTCCGCGCGCGCGATCCACAAGTCGTTCGCCAGCTCGCTACGCACCGCGATGCTGCGGGGGAGCGTCTCGCGCAGGACATCGGCGACCTCGCGGATGATGTGTCCGAGCTGCGTCGGCACTCGATCGCCCTCGACACCGCGCGCGAATGACAGCACCTGTCGAACGATGCTCGCGCCCCGATCGGCGAGCTGACCCAGCATGACCACGTACTCGAGCCCCTCGGGGTCTCCGGCGAGTTTCCGCTCGAGCAGACGCACGGACATCATGATGGGGGCGAGAATATTGTTGAGATCGTGCGCCAGTCCTCCAGCCAGGGTGCCGACGCTCTCGAGCCGCTGTGCGCGCAGGAGCTGCATCTCGGCGCGCCGCTTCTCGGTGATGTCGCGCAGGATCACGGTCAGCAGCTTCTTGCCGCGGATCTCGACCTGCGAGATCGAGGCTTCGATCGGAAACTCCTCGCCGTTCGAGCGCAGGCCGAACAGCGAGCTGAGACGCCCCATCGCCCGCTTGGTGACGTTGGTGCGATCGAACTCCTGGACGTGACCTCGATGAGCGGTGCGGAACCGTTCGGGAATGAAGCGCTCGAGCGACTGTCCGAGCGCTTCGGCGACCGGAATGCCGAAGGTCCGCTCGGCCGCGGCGTTGAAGACTACGACACGCTGGTCGTCGTCGATCGTGATGATCGCGTCCATCGCCGAGCCGATGATGCCGGCGAGACGGGTTTCGCTATCGCTCTGGGCGTTCGAGGTCAGAGGTTCGGGAGTCACGCCGGCCGTGGGGAGGTCTCGGGAGTCGGTCACGGCGCGGATCATGAATCGTGGTCATGGGGGAGTCCAGCGGCGGCCCGCCGGCTTCCGCCCGAACGTGGGTCGCGCTGTTCGGCACTCGCGCTGGCTTGCGTTAGGTTGCCCGGGTGCTGCTCCCCCAGGTCCTCACCGTGAACGGAATCCCATGAGAACTTGCGCGTCGCTGCTCGCACTCGTCGTCTCCTTGATGTTCGCGCTGAGCCTTTCCGCGGCCGCCGAGCCGAGGGTCGAACCGTCGAGGCCGGGCAGCCACTGGTTCGGCGCCCTGGAGCCCATGTTCCTGCAGACGCTGTCCAGGACCGGCGGGTCACCCTGACGCTCGACGACTCCGGCACGATTCCCGTCGACTCGTCGCTTCGCGGCGCCGATGGCGTCGACCACGAGGCGCACGTCCCCCGCGCGTCTTTCGGCTGGCGTTGGAACGACAAGAGCGGCTTGAGCGGAGGGGTCCAGGCGCGTTTCTTCGACCTCAAAGACCTCGAGACCGGCCCGGCCAAGCAGGTTCCCGGAACTGTGGAGCAGACGAACTTCGCGACCGACAGCGAGTCGAACACGCTCGAGCTGTACAGCGGAGAGTTCGCGCTCGCCTACTCGCGCTGGGGCGTCTCCCTCGAAGGCACGGTCGGCAAGCGCACCGCGCGCTTTCGGAGCGATGGCGAGATCGAGAGCTTCGGTGTGTTCACCACCGGCAATTTCGTTCAGCTCCAGTTCTCGAACGGCTCCGCGTTCGAGGGCTCGGGAAACATCGAGGGCTACACGCTCTCGTATCGCGTACCACAGGTTCCGGTGAGCGTGTTCGTGGGCCGGCGCTACTCGAAGCTCGATGGAATGACCGACTCATTCGGCCGATCCGTCGGCAGTGTGGCCGACTTCGGTGCACCCAGCGCGCGGTTCCGGAGCTTTGCTCGCCTGGCGTACGAGAAGATGAAGTGGGAGATCGCGGGCCCGCCGACCGGCGGAGCGGGATTCGCCGGCACGATCGGCACCCTGACGACCAGCGGATTCGCGTCGGCGGGAATCGGACGTGCCGAAGTGGACGGGTGATCGCTGGCAGTCGGTATGGCGTTATGAGCGAAAGGGTCGAGCCTCTCGCCATGATCACGATCCGACCTGCAACCCCATCCGACGAGGAACACCTCGGGCGCTTCCTCGTCTCTCAGATCTCGAATCCCAACAGCGTGGTGAGGGTCGCCGAGCACTCGGGCGCGGTCGTCGGGCAAGTCTTCGCCGACGTCGAGCCGACCAACTGGGTCGGGATGACGCTTGATCAGGACATTCAGGGAGAAAGACAAGCATGACCGAAACCGTCGCGTTCTCGCCGCACGCTTGGGAGAGCGACTACGTCACCCTCGAGCGGTCACGCGAACCCAAGGCCAAAGCCGCGATCGAAGGGAAGCGCAAGAGCTCCCGGCCTCAGCGCTGATCCTCGCGGCCGCGCCAGTTCACCACCACGGTCATCGGCGTGGACTGCTCGTTGGCCGGGATCACGAACACGAACCGGCCGTCGGCCGACACGTCGTACACGTTGCGGCGAGTGCCGGGCTCGGTGACCACTCGGAACAGCGCCTGCGGAGTGGCCGGTTGGAAGCTGTCGCCCGCGCCGACCGGCATGGCCATGAGCTGCTGATCGCCGGATAGAAAGAACAGTTCGCGACCGTCGCGACTCCAGCACGGCTCGGAACCTCCGCGCACGGAGACTTGCCACTTTCCGGCCGCACCCTTGAGCGACATCACGAACACTTCGGCGCGTCCCGATTCCCACGACTCATAGGCGAGCCAGCGGCCGTCGGGCGAAAGGCGGCCGCGCCCCTCGATGAACGGAGTCTGAATGAGCGGCTCGGGCGTGGCGCCATCGCGAATGGCGATCGTGTACATGTCGAAGCTGGTGGCGGTGTTGACGACCTGGTAGAGCAGTCGGTCATCGTCCTTGAACCAGTCGAGGATCGCCCCGACCGACCCTCCGGCGGATAGCTTCTGAATTTCGCCGAGCCCGCTCGCGGACTTGATATGGATCACGCTCGCGTCGCCGGAACCCGCGGTCCACGCGATGCGCGAACCGTCAGGCGACCAGACGGGATTCCCGTCCTGTCCCGGATCGAACGTAAAGCGAGTCGAGGTCCCGCGCCCGGGCTCGATCATCCACAAGTCCAGGTTCCCTGCGTCGGTGCGGCGGATCGCAATCCGCCGCCCGTCGGGGGAGAGCGCGGGCGAGCGGTAGTCCGCGGCCGGAGCGATCTCGGCCAGTTCCCGCCCGGTGCGGTCGAACCACACCAGCCGACCCCGCGAGTCGCCGGTCGCCCGATAGACCAGGACGCCATTGCGCGACACCGTGAAGTTGGCGCTGGCGTTGCCGCCCACCGGCAGGTCCTCGGCGACCGGGAACGGCTCGCCTTCGAGCTTGCGGCGGCCGGCGTTGAATCGCTGTGCCAGCAGCGTGCGATCGCGCGCAAACACCAGGTAGCCGTCCGGCGAATACTCGACGCGCGACGCCGTAATGCCGAGCGCCTCACCCGTCGAATCGCCCAGTGTGCCGAGCATCAGCTCGGGCTGAGAGTTGAATCGAATGTTGGTGTAGAAGAAGTGCCGGCCGTCGGGCAGGAACGCCGGCCACCCTACCTGTTGCGTGCTGTCTCCTCGGATGGCGGCGGCCGCGATGCCGCCCGACGCTCTGACCCGCAGAATCGGATCAAGGCCACCGCCGTCGAACAGAATGTCCCCGTTCTTTCCCCACGTGCCGTCCGCTCCGCTCGGCGCATCGCAGATCACGGTGGCCGGCCCGCCATTGACCGCGATCTTCTTGAGCTTGCCGTTGGCAATGAAGCCCAGGAACTTACCGTCGGGCGACCAGAACGGCGACCTGGCACCCTCGGTGCCCGGGAGTGGATTGGCCGTCAGTGCACTGAGCGGTCGAACCCAGATCATGGTGCGGTTGAGCGTGTCGAGGGCCGAGAACGCGATCGCGCGGCCGTCGGCGGAGACGCGCGGCATGCCGAGCGTCACGACGCCGGGTGGCACCGGAACGATGAACCGCAGCGGTTGCCCGGCAGGTCCGCGATCGCTGGACGGACGCCAGAGAAAGAAGCAGAGCATGGCACTCGCGAGCGCGAGGCCGGCGATCGCCCACGCGAAAGTCTCCCGCTTGACGCCCCGCCGCGCGGGCAGCGACGGAGCCACTCCGCTGACCTGAGATCCCGCCTGCGAGATCCACCCGAGCTGCAGCTTTACGTCGTGTGCGGTCTGAATGCGTTCGTCGGGATCCTTGGTGAGACACGCGCCCACGAGAGCCTGGAGCTGCGGCGGCGTGAGCGGAGCGAAGGTGAGGATGTGCGCCGGCTCGGAGTTCATGATCGATCCGATCAGGCTCGCCTGGGACTTGCCTTCGAACGCTCGACGGCCGGTCAGCATCTCGTAGAGCACGCAGCCGAACGCCCACAGGTCGCTGCGCACGTCGGTCTCGCGGCCTTCGAGTTGTTCCGGTGCCATGTAGAGGAACGTGCCGACGATGGTTCCCTC
>JABFRW010000024.1 GCA_013140805.1 Candidatus Eisenbacteria bacterium | reverse complement strand
GAGCACTCGCGCGGCTGCGCGGCGAGTTCGGCGTCGGGCACGCGGCACGGAAGCGCCTGCTGGTGCTTCAGGTGCTGTCCGGCACGCTCACGAGTGCGGGAGAGATCGTCGCGTTTCACGAGCTCCTGTGCTTCATGGCCGCCTACCCGGACGACGACGCACTCGCGGCACTCGCGCGCCTGTCGCTGCTGGGATTCCTGAGTCATTTCGCGACCGCGCTGGTGCGGCATCGCGTCGCGCTCACCAACAGCGGCATTCGCGGCACCGCGATCGAGTTTCGTTTCTTCGCGCCGACCGCGCGATGGCTGGCCGAGCGCTGGCCGGAGCGCCTGCGAGTGGTCTGGGACGAGTTCGAGAATGACGAGCGCCTCGCGGCGCTGCTGCCGCTGTTCGCGCACGCCGCCGAATCTCCGGCGCTCGACGAGTACGATTTCGGCGGGCGTGGCTGGATCGACCGGATGCGCGGGAGCCACACCGACGCGACCTTTCTGATCGACGCGTTCGGCCGCCTCGCGGCCTCGGAGACGGTGCGCGAGATCGAGTGGGACACGCTCGACGTGCCGATCCGGCTCGAACCCGGTCCTGGAACGCCGAACCGCACCGTGGCGGGCATCGTCACGGCACCGCTTCACTTTCAATCGGAGCCGCTCGCTCGCTCGCGCCCGGATCTCGCTCGTGCTCTGCGCGAGCCCCCGCACGCCCTGAGGATGCTGCCGGCGAGCGAGGGGCGCCGCTACATCGACCTCGCGCGCGAGGCGATGGTGGCGCGCGAGCGCGACCTCGATGCGTTCGCGTATGGGAATCCGCGCGACGTGCGGCTCGTCGATTATCCGGACGGGCTCCAGTTCGCGTGCATCGGCGTGGTGCCCGAGCGCCGCCTGCTGCTCGAAGCCGTGTACGGCTACCTGACGCTCAAGAACGGGATTCCGATCGGCTACGTGCTGACGAGTGCGCTCTACGGTTCTTCGGAGATCGCCTACAACGTGTTCGAGACGTGGCGCGGAGTCGACGCCGCTGCGGTCTACGCCCGGGTGCTGGCGATGACGCGGCTGATCTTCGGCAGCACCACGTTCACGATCTATCCGTATCAGCTCGGCGACGGCAACGACGAGGCGCTGGCGTCGGGCGCGTGGTGGTTCTATTACAAGCTGGGATTCCGGCCGCGTGACGCCGCCACGAGGCGTCGCGTGGCGATCGAGACCGAACGCATGAAGCGGCGGCCGGGGCACCGCTCGAGCCGCGCCACGCTCGCATCCCTCGCGCGCGAGAATCTCTACTGGCAGCCGGGCGCCGAGCGCGACGACGTGATCGGTCGCCTGCCGCTCGCCAACGTGGGACTCGCAGTGACGAAGTTCCTGGCCGGCGATCGCGACGTGCATGCGCATGCAGCGCGTGCCGCGGTGCGCCTCGGTGTGCGGTCGCTGCGCGGTGCTTCGCCGAGTGAGCGCATGGCGTGGGAGCGCTGGGCGCCGCTGATCTGCGTGCTCCCGGGGCTCGAGCGCTGGAGTACCACCGAGCGCCGCGCGCTGATCGAGGTGGTCCGCGCCAAGGGCGGCGAGTGCGAGAGCGAGTTCGTGCGCCGCTTCGACTCCCATCGCCGCCTCCGCGCCGCCATCGCCCGGATGGCGAGGAGCCACATCCCCGACTGACCGCTCGAGTGGGCGATCTCCCCCTTCGAAACGGTGCGGAACCGCAGTGTGTTTCGCCCGGTGTGGCGTCGAGAGCGAACCGCGTCACCCTCGCAACACTTGCCTCCCGACTGCCAGCGATGCGTCAACCGCGTATCGATGCGTGAGTTGAGTTCGGGAAGAGGCGCGCCGCCGCGGCGTAGTAACGCTGGCGGGGCAAGTGGCACCGTCCATGCAGAAGTACATGAGCAGGTCTCCCGCTGGGGGAGATCACACGCGGAGGTCGGTCATGACGAAGGTCCCGAAGACGACGATGCTCACCGAGCCCCGTCCCGGGCTCCTCGTTGCGATCGCTGACGCCCAGGCGGCTGCGGCGCGCGCCAGTGCGATCGCCTCCGGCGCGGGACAGTGGGCCTGGCGAGCCGGGCTGGCGGTCGACGACGCAGTCGAGGCTTCGCTGGCGGCGGTGCGCGCGCGGCACGCGGCCGAGCGCGCGGAGCGCTGCGTCGAAGAGAGCGAGGCGTGGGAGTTCGCGCGCCTGGCGTGGGCCGCCGAGGTGAGTGCCGAAGAGGCGAGTGCGCGTGTGAACGGTGCGATCGCGGAGTCGCTCATCCGCGGCTAGCCGGACACCTGTTCGAAGGGCTTCCTCCCGGGGAGGACGCGATCGGCCGAGCCCGGCCGCTGGCGCCTCCCCACTTCGTTGCCCGCCCTCGAAGCGCTCAACCCGGGTCGGTGAGCGGCCGAAAACCATGGCGTGTCGGCCGGTTGCGGATTGCACGACGGCCGCGCGCCACCCGGGGAACTCCACCCGCTCATGCGTGCTCGATCGTCCATCGCTTTCACGGTGCGTGCCGCGCTTCCGCGGCTCGCCGCGCTGCTGACGCTCGCGGCGACGTGCGGAGGCTTCGCGCCCGTCGCGCTGGCCGGCGTCAACTACGTCACATTGCGCGCCCTGAGCGGCGGTGCCGGCAACACGCTGGTCCCGCTCGATACCTTCTACGTCGACGTCGGCGTCTCCGACGGCCTCGGCTTCCGCAACGTCTCGACCGTCACCGTCGATTTGTCGTTCGCGGGTGCGGATCCGGTCACCGGCGGTCCCGCCTTCGGTGCCGAGTTCCGCTGGACGCGCAGCGGCAACTCCTGGACGCGGCTCGCGCCCGGCAATTCGACCTGGCAGATCCTGCCGACGCTGTGCGACGTCGACGCCTCGGCGAACAGCAACTCGACGCAGCGCGTGCGCTTCGCGCTCGTGATCGGTGCGATTGCGCGTGGGTCGTCGACCGGCCAGTGGAGCATCAGCGGCACATCGACCCACCTTTTGGGGCTGTTGCCGTCGACTGGCACGACCGCCGGCGTGCGAATGGCGCCCAGCGTCGAACTCACGGAACTCACAGCCGATGGTTGGTTCGCGCCGGCATCCGCGGGCGCGACCGAAGTACCGATCACGCTTCCGCAGGAGGGCTCGATCAGTGCTTCGATGCGGGCCAACACGCCCTACCGCCTCGGCGTGGTGGGCGATTCGCTGCAGGGAGGCGTGAACGCGATCCCGCCGAGCCAGATCAAGTGGTCGTCCTCGACCGGCGCGTCCGGAAGCCTTTCGATCGCCGGCAGTGACCTGATCGGATCGCAGCTGGCCGACACCGACGAAGGCGGCCAGAAGCACACGCTGACGCTGACGCTCGACGTGCCGATCGGCACCTCCGGGGATGTCTACACGGGCCCGCTCGAGTTCGTCGGGCAGTCGACCTCCGGAGTCGCGACGGTACGCGACACCACGCTGCTTCACGCCACGATCGCGAGCGTCGGCTTCGCCGCCGACTCGGTGGTGGCCGAGATGCAGCCTCTGAGCGTCATCGCAGGCTCGATCGCCGACACCTTCGTGACCTACGCGCACGTCTACCCCGGCTTCCTCACCACCGGCGTCAACCGATTCCGCATCGCGCTGCCGGCCGGCTACGCGAATCCGCGGCTGATCGACGTGCGTTCGACGACCGGTCCAATCGCCTTCGAGGATCGCTCGACCGCGAACTACGTCGAGTCGCGGCTGCTGTCGACGGTCACGGTCAGCAAGATGATCGAGCTGCATTTCGTGGTCGACGCACCGACGCTCGGGGATGCGGTCGGCAAGCCGTTTCCGGTGTTCTACGAAGACACCACCGGCACGCTCGGATTCCAGGCCGCGATTCAGGGCAACGCAAACGGCCTGATCGACGCGGACAGCTGGACGGTCCGCGTCTCGCCCGGCTCGCTCGCCACGATCGCGATCTCGCCCAACGTCGCGGCACTCGCGACCGACAGCTCGATGACGTTCCGCGCGGCCGCGGTCGACGCGCACGGCAATGAGGTCTTGGTGCCGATCGCCTGGCAGGTGCTCGACGGGCTCGGTACGGTCGACGGATCCGGCCAATTCACCGCACTCTCGCCCGGCATCGAACGCGTGGTGGCGGGACACAACGGCGTGAGCGACACCGCGGTCGTGACCATCACCGCCAACTCGCCCGAGGTACGCGTGGTCGCGCTCCCCCAGTCGGCGGCGACGCTGGTACCGGGGCAGCAGGCCGAAGTCTTCCGCTTCCGGGTCGTCAACGCCGCGTCGGAACCCGAGACGCTGGTCGCAGTGCGATTCCAGAGCCGCACCGCGGGCACGGGCACCGTCGCCCAGCTCGATGCCGACTGGAGCGTTCTCGAGCTGATGTTCGACGACGGCTCGGTCGCAGCCCCTGGTTTCGCGGCCCCCGCGCCGCTCGCCAGCGCCGGCGCCTCGGGCGGCCTGATCGCATTCACCGGATTCTCTCTGGTCGTGCCCGCCAAGGACTCGGTCGTGCTGTTCGTGCGTGGCGGCCCCTCACTGGTAGCGCGCGACTCCGACGCACTCGATCTGCGCATCGAGAACGCGGCCGCGGTCACGGTGCTGCCGGCCACGGTGATGCGCGGCAGCTTCCCGCTCGATCCCGCCGGCACGTTTGCAGTCGACGGCATGAGCGCCGCGCAGATCCAGCGCTTCGCGGTACCCATTAACCCGCTCACGGTCGGCGCGGTGCGGCACCTGGCGCTCGACTTTCGCGTTCCGCCCAACGGCTACGCGAGCGACGTGCTGCAGCGGTTGAACGTTGTCAATCTCGGCACCGCGCGCGCGGCACTCGACCTTGCGGCGATGGAGGCGTGGGCCGACGACGGAGACGGCGCGTTCGACGCACTCGCGGACGCCCGGCTCGGCGCCCTGACCTTCACCGGCGATCGCTGGGAGCTCACCGGGCTCGCGCGCGCACTCGGCGCGGGTGGAGTGCGCGTGTTCGTCACGGTCTCGATCGCCGAGTCGGCGGCCGAGGACAGCACCGTGCGGCTCGGCCTGCCGAGTTCGCCCGACCCGGCGCTCGGCGTTCAGAGCGGGAACGACGGCCCGGTCGATGTCCCGGTCAACGAGAGCTTCGAGGCCGTGATCTCGACCGTCGATCGCGTGGTGTTCGCGGCCAGCGCGATCAAGCCTCACGTCTGCCAGCCCGGACAACCCGATGTGTCGACGCTCGAGCTGCTGGTCACCAATCGCTACACCACCGACCGAACCCTCACGACGTTCGCGGTGCGCAACCGGACGCTGGGGCCAGGCAACGCGGCGGAACTGGACGGCGAGATCGATCGTGTGGCCCTGAGGCTCGACGGCGACGACGACGGCGTGCTCGACGATCCGGCCACCGATCCGCTGCTCGGTGCAGCCTCGCTGGTGGGCGGACGCGCATCGTTCACGGGCCTCAGCTGTTCCCTTCCGGCCGGTGCCACGCGCCGGCTGTTCGTCACGCTCGACGTCTCGGCGAGCGGCGCCGCCGATGGCGACCAGCTCGATCTCGACCTCGAGGGCCCCGCGGCGGTGGACTTCGATGTCGCGACCGCGGTGAGCGCCGCATGGCCGGTGTCCTCGGGCGGTCGCGGTCTCGTCGACGGCATGCGCGCGATTCAGCTCGCGAATCGCGGCGCTCCGGCACTGACGCTGGGGCCGAACGACGGGCCGATCCGGGTGCTCGACGTCGTGATCCCGCGCAACGGTTATCGCGACGACGTGCTGCAGGCGGTGCGGCTCGAGAACCGCGGCAGCGCCGGCGCTGCGGAGATCGCAGAGCTGCGGCTGTGGCGCGACGGCGGCGACGGCGCGTTCGACGCCGGCAGCGGCGACGACGCGGCACTCGGGCCGCTCACTCTGTTCAACGGCGCGTGGCAGAGCCCGTTTCTCTCGGAACCGATCACGCTCGGTGGCGCTCGGCTGTTCGCATCCATCACGGTGTCGGGCACGCCGGCCGACTCGAGCACCGTGCAGCTCGCGATTCCGATGGGCGGCATCGCCATGGCGTCCGACAATTCAGGCCCGCTCGATCGCGCGGTCGTGAACGCGGAGACGCAGGTGCTCAGTTCGGCGCCGCTGCTGACGAGCCTCGCCATCGAGCCGTCCGCCAGCACGCCTTCGCAGCCGCTGGTGTTTCGCATGACGGTTCGCAACACCGGTAACGAGTCGATTCAGTCGGTCACGCCGACGGCTCCGGTGCTGTCGGGCAGCGCGACGGCCGGCTACGTGAGCGGTCCGACGCCCGCCAGCGTGGATCTCGCACCCGGCGAGCAACGCGACATCACGTGGAGCTGGCTCGCGACCGGCGCGGGCGAGTTGCGGTTCTCGAGTGGCGTGACCGGCACCGGGACCCCGAGTGGGCTGCCGCGACGATCGCTCACCTCGACTTCGGGACTGCATCGCGTGTTCGTGCGCGCCGACAGCCTCGGGTTGTTCGCGACCGCGTCGCTGCCGGGTGCGTTGTCGCGCGGACAGGCCGGTGTCACGGCGTACTCGCTCACCCTGACGCATCCGGGCTTTGCCGGCGCCTCGGCGATTCGTGTGACCGGATTGCGTGTGCACCTCGAAGCCGAGGACGGATCTCCGGTGGTGCCGGCCGAGTTGCTCTCCCGCATCGAAGTGTTCGAAGGGGCGACGATCTACTTGAGTCGCACCGCGCTCGAGACCAGCGGCGGTGATCTGGACCTGACGCTCGCCACTCCCTTCGTGGTGCAGCCCGGCGAACCGGTCACCCTGGGGCTGCGTCTCGACGTCTCTTCGAGCACTGTGGTACCGAACTTCCGGGTGCGGATCGCGAACCGCTTCGACTTCACGGCCGAGGACGCGACCAGCGGCGCGCTGGTGCTGGTGACCGCGAACTCGCCCGCTTACCCGATCGTGAGCGGCGTGGCGCGCGTCGGCGCTCCCGCGACCGAGCTGCAGGTCGCCTCGCCCCCTTCGGGCGAGCGTCGCGCAGCACCCGGCCAGCTCGACGCGACGCTCGCGCGCTGGCAGGTCACGAGTCCCGGTGTCACCGGCGTCACCAGCGACGTGCGCATGACCTCCTACGTCATGGTGCTCGAAGACGCGAACGGCCTCCGCATCGCCGACCCGCGCACGGTGATCACGCGCGTGCGCGTGGTCGGCCCGCTCCAGACCCTGGTGGATCGATCGCTCAGCGCGGCGGACACCGCGGGAGTCACGCTCGTGTTCTCGCCGGCGCTCAACGTGCCTGCGAACACGCCGCTCGAACTGCAGGTGCACGCCGACCTCGCGACGGCTGCTCCGCTCGGGCGCTATCGGCTCGCGATCCTCGACAGCACGCGCGTGTCGGTCAGCGATCCGAATTCGGGCGCGTCGATTCCGGTGCGGCTCGCAACCACTCCTCTGCACTCGGACACGCTGCGCATCGAATCGCGTGCCGACACCCTGCGTGCCCACTCGACGCCGGGCTTTCCACCCACGCTGCCCGCGGGCCGCATCGACGCGCTCGCGGTCACGGCGCTGCTGCGCCATCCCGGAGCGCCGACGGTCGGCCGCGTTCGTGTCGACGGCGTCGCCTTGCGGGTGCTCGACGGCGCGCGGCAGCTGATCGCACCCAGCGTGGTGCTCGACCGGGTGCGCGCGACCTGGAACGGCGTACCGATCGCGACCGAGTTCGATCCGCCCGCGAGCGTCTCACCGGTGGTGCTCGCATGGCCTGCCCGCTACGTCGAAGCGGGCGCGACCGACACGGTGCGGATCTACGTGAATGTGGCGGGCGACGCACCGCTCGGCCTCGTCGAACTGGTGATTCAGGGCGCGGAAGTGGCGGTGCGCGATGCGAACCTCGGCACGTTCGTCGCCCTGGTCGGTGAGTCGCCGACATCGCTCCCGCTCAGCTCCGGGATCACGCGCATCGAGGCCGCATCACTTCTGCTGGTGGTCGGCGGTCAGAGTCTGATCCCCGCCACGGTGGTCGGCGACGGAGGTGAAGTTGCGGCGCTGCGGCTGACGTTCGCGAACGGTGCGGCGTCCGGCGCCGGAACCGTCGGCTTCGACCGGCTTGCGGTACGCGCGGTCGACGATGCGGGAATCGCAATTCCGATCGGCCGCATCGCGACCGGGCTCACGCTTCGCCGCGGCGCGGTAGTGTGGGCGAACCGCGGCGGCTTGAGTGCCACGGACTCGATCGCGACGCTCGTCGCGGCGGCGCCGATCGATGTCGCGGTCGGAACGCCCGAAGCGCTGGAGCTGAGCCTCGCACCGCGCAACGGCGCGAGCGGCCGCTTCCGGCTCTCGATCGAGGCGGCGGACGTCGGCGTGCTGCAACCCGGCGGCGCGCTGTCGGTCGCCGTGCTGCCGGCCCAGGGCCAGGCCTTCCCGCTGCGCACCGAGTCCGCCGGCTTCGCGGATGCTTCATTGACGGGGAGCTATTCGAACTTCCCGAATCCGTTCGCGGCGGGTCGTACGACCACACGCTTCGTTTTCTTCGTGCCGGCCTCGGGCCGCGCCACCCTCCGCATCTGGACCGCGCGCGGCGAGGCGGTCGCGACGGTGCTCGAGGACGCTGCTGTTGCGACGGGCCTGCGCCAGGTCGACACCTGGGACGGTCGCAATGGACGCGGCGATGTCGTCGTCAACGGCGCCTACGTCGCGGAACTGATCCTGCGCCTCGACGGCGGCCGCACCGAGCGCGCACTGCGCCGCGTGGCGGTGGTGCGATGAGCCCCGGTCGCATGGGTGCCGCTCGCTGGCTTGCGCTCCTGATCGGCGGACTCGCGGCCACGCTGTTCATGCCGTCGCGCTCGCACGCCACCGAGGACGGGGGCACCACCTCGATGTTCACCCAGGGCGCCGGCAATCGAGCACTCGCGCTCGGGGGTGCGTTCACCGCGGTGGCGGACGACGCGAGCGGCTGGATGTGGAACCCGGCAGGGCTCGGGCGAGTGGGACGCGGTGAGTTCCAGACCAGTCAGGCTTCGTACGGTGAACTCGGCGGGCGTGAAGTCGCGGCCGGATTCGCGATGCCGAACTGGCGGTGGGGCGCGATCGCAGCCTCGTATCGCCAGTTCGGAGTCGACGACCTCGAGGCACGCGACGATCGCAACGTGGTGGTGGGGACCGGGCTCACCAGTCGCGAATCGGAATTCGCATTCGGCTACGGGCGCACGCTGCCGGCCGGCTGGTCGGTGGGCGCGGTCGCCAAGGTGCGGCGCCAGTCGATCGTCGGACGCGCCGCGACCGGCGTCGGCGCCGATCTCGGCATTACCTTCTCGCCGGCCCTCGCGCTGTCGTCGCGAGCCTCGATGTTCGACGACTTGACGCTGGGTCTCGCATTCCAGAACGTGCTGGCGCCCGCGGTGAGACTCGACCTCGACGAAGTGGTCGAGCCGCGCACCACGCGCGCCGGGCTGGCATGGCGGCCGCCGGGCATCGGCTTCGCGCCCACCCTCGCGACGCTCGATCTGGAGGCGACCGGCGGCCGCAGTGCGCGCCTCCATGCCGGCCTTCAGGTGAGCGCGCACCCGATGATGGACCTGCGCCTCGGAGTCAACGGGTCGCGTCTGACGGGCGGCACCGGACTGACGCTCGGCTCGCTGCTGCTCGACTATGCGTTCGAGGATGGCCCGCTGGTGCCGGTGCATCGCGTGGGTCTGTCGATGCGTTTCGGCTCCACGGTCTCCGAGAGTCGCGAAGCGGCGAGCCGCGCGCGCGAGGACGAGATCCAGGGCCGGCTCGCCAAGGCATTCGACGCCCAGCAGAAGCAGCGCGTCGAGGAACTGGTCGCGCGTGCCGAGCGAGCCCGCGCCGCCGGCAATTGCATCGAAGCGCTCGACGTGATCGCCGCACTGCGCGCGCTGGCGCCCGACGATCGCCGCATCCCGTTGCTCGAGTCGCGTTGCACGTTCGAACAGGGCGCCGAGCGCGAACGTCAGGGGGACCTCACCAACGCAACGCTTCTCTACAGTCGCGCGCTGGTGCTGGCGCCGGGAGACACGGCGTTGACGCGGGCCCTGAACCGGGTGCGTGCGCTGAGCGATCGCTGGGCCGCACGTTCGAGCGAGATCCGCCGCAAGTTCACGGTCGCCCTCGATGCGTTCGGTGCCGGCGATCTGAGCGGCGCGCGACGCGATCTGCGCGCGATCCTCGAGCAGCAGCCGGGCGATGCGGACGCCCGTGCGATGCTGTCGCGGGTCGAACGTGCGATCGCGCAACGCGTCACCGAGCTGCTCGACCAGGCGGAGCGCCTCGCCCGCTCCGGATTGCTCGACGACGCGCGAACGGCACTCGCCGCTGCACGGGCACTCGACCCGGGTTCGGTCGCGGTCGCGCGGACTGCGGCTCTGATTCAGCAGGCCGACCGCGCCGCCACGCCCGAGCCGCGCGCGCCGGTACGGCCGGGGC
>JABFRW010000023.1 GCA_013140805.1 Candidatus Eisenbacteria bacterium | reverse complement strand
CTGCTGAGACTCGTCACCGCCATCCTCGCCGAAGCCAGTGACGAGTGGGAAACCGAACGGACCTACATCAACGCAGAGAGCGACAGGTAGGAACCTGTGAAATTACAGAAAGCGCGTTGCACTATCTGGTTTGCGGCGCGCGGCTGCAGCGCGTCATCGCCCGAGGGCATTACAGCACTGTATGGGAAGGCACCAACATTGCTGACAACGTCCGGCGCGCGATCAAGATCTTCGACGTGGATCGGTTGGCGGTGGAAAGCGCGATGCACCAATTCCGCCGCGGCGTCCACGCCATGCAGCATCTCGGCAACGCCGAGGGAAGGCCGGCTTCCATCATCCCGCTGGATCAGGTTGAGCCCAGCGGACTGGCGTTTTCGATGCCGTACATCCCCGGCGGCGACCTGACGCAGATCAACACTCTGGGCTGGAGCCTCGAACACAAGCTCGTGATCTTCCAGCAAGTTTGCGAGGCTGTAGCTTTCGCCCACGAGCAACACGTGCTTCATCGCGACGTGAAGCCGGCGAACATCGTATTGGACGAGCGGCAAAGGCCGGTGCTGATGGATTTCGACATCGCCGACCCAGTGTTTCTCCACACGTTGTCAGTCCGTGAACCCGGCACGATCGCCTATTCGGCGCCCGAGCAACTGTCGAAGCGCGGCCGCCGCGACGCGAGCGCCGACGTGTACAGCCTCGGCAGGCTGCTGCTGTTCCTGCTGATCGAGCGAGATCCGGAGATCGAATTTCATCCCACCCCTGATGTCGGGGAGCTCGCTCACGCGAGAGACCCGCTCACGAGATCGCTGCGGCGTATCATCCGACAATGTACATGCCGCGATCCGGAGCGCCGCTACCCGACGGTCCGGAGCGTGCTGGACGATGTGTGCGCCAGTGCGGGCAGTCGTCTCGTCGGCATTGAATCGGCGGGAGAAGTGAAAGCGCGGAATACAATGCTCGCCCTACTCGCAGCGGGCGTGCTGGGCTTCGTGGCGTGGACGTTTTGGCCCAAGCCACTGCCGAATCCAGAGCCGCCCTACAGGCTGGTTGGCAGCGAGACTGTGATTGAGGCCATCATCAATCCGCGGCGCTCAAAGATCGAGGAGGAAACCGGAATCTCAGTCAGTGAACCCGCGAGAGAAGGCAGTGAGAATGCCCTTCAGAGTCTTCTCGAAGACCCGACGATGGATGGCGGCATGATGTCGCGCCATCCGGATGACCTGGTCGAGGAAGAGCCGCGCTACAGAGGCGTAAACTTGGCCTATGTGACCGTGGCCTTCGGGGAGATGGTCCTTTGCGTCCATGCGAGCAACCCGATTAGGCAGATCCGGGTCGAGGATCTCCAGAGGCTGTTGTTCGCGCGGGCACCCGATCGACCCGAGAACCTGACGTGGGGTGACTTGGGCGTCAAGGATCCAGCGTGGCGCGGCCGACGGGTGGTGGTCTTCGTGCCCGCGCGAAAAGAGGATCTGGAGTCGGGGAGCATGAAACTGATCGAAAGGTGCTTGAGTCCAGGGGCAGGCTACGCCATGTGGAGGTTCTTAGAGAACTCCCCAGGCAGGACGCCCTGGATCGCATCCATCCCCGACTCATTCGTCGCAGTGCGCGAAGACGCGTTGGGTTTGTCGGAGCGGTCCTTCGTGCGAGGTGACCACGTGAAGATCGTGGCGGTGCACCATGGTGCCGACCTAATTCTCATGAGAAGGCCACTGATGTTTGCTGCACGGTTGGACGAAAGCGGCGTCGAAAGCCGCATGCGCCGATTGCTGGAGCTTTTGCTGAGAGACGACTTGCAACGGCAGTTTGGCGAGGAAGGGCTAGTGAGGATTTCGGAGGAGAAGCTCATGGCTCAGCGCGAGCTCTTGGCGCGAGCCAAACCGGATTCGCGGTCAAAGGGCGTTCGTGTCCACGAGGTGCCTTTTGAAATCAAGGAATGTTGGGGTTTGAAGGGCCCTTCACGGCCGTAGTCCCCGATGCCCAAGGCGGCCTTGGGAGGCGACCATGGGGCCTTTCCCCAACCCGTCGACGCACGACTGTCGCGCGACAGCCTAGGTTGTCCGTAAGGCGACAGCCAGTTTCCCGCACCCACCTCCCGATTCGGACATGAACGAGCGGGGCGGGCATCTTCCCGGCAGGCCCGGGAGGAAGTCGCGCGATGAAGCTCGGACGGGAGGCACGGATGACGATCTCAGAGTTGGCGCGGCGCGGGCAGAGCGGTCGCGTGATCGCGCGGATCTTGGGCGTCGATGAGAGCACGGTGCGTTATCACTTGCATCGCCAGCAGGCGGGTGCGGCGGACGGCCGGTCGCGACAGGTCCAGCGGGCGGCCGGGTTGGCCGAGGCGATCGCGCACTACCTGGAGAACGCCGGCACCGGGCCGGTGAACCTGGCGTCGCTGCACGAGTGGCTGAT
Source organism: Candidatus Eisenbacteria bacterium (assembly GCA_013140805.1). Lineage (NCBI taxonomy): Bacteria > Candidatus Eiseniibacteriota > Candidatus Eiseniibacteriota bacterium. The sequence goes on along the minus strand of JABFRW010000023.1, from coordinate 58,187 downwards.
CGCCGAGCACGACTTCACCGGCAGCCTGCGCGGGCTGCAGCGCTACTTCCGTCGACACTTCCCCAGGCCCGCGGTGCGAGCGCGGCGCCGAGTCGAGACCCCGCCCGGCGCACAAGCACAGGCGGACTGGGCCGACTGGCCGAAGATCTGGATCTCGGGTCGCCCGGTGTACGCGTATCAGTTCCACCTGCGGCTGTCGCACAGCCGGTTCGGGGCACGGGTCTGGTCACCGCGCTCCGACCAGCTCGCGTGGCACCACGTGCACAACGAAGGCTTCCGGCGGATCAAGGGCATCGCTGCGAGCGTGCGGATCGACAACACGAAGACGGCGGTGAGTCGCGGCGCCGGTGCCTGGGGCGAGCTCAACCCGAGCTACCGGCGCTATGCGAAGGCGGTGCGGTTCCACATCGATCCTTGTCCGGTGCGGCATCCTCAGGCCAAGGGCAAGGTCGAGCGCGGCATCGGCGCCGACCGTGCATGGCGCGAAGTCGGCGAACGCGACTGGTCCGGCTGGGACGAGCTGCAGGCGTGGACGGACGAGCGCGTGGTGCGCGAGGCGCAGGTGCGAGTGTGCCCGGCGACCGGCACCAGCGTGTGGGAGGCGTGGCAGGCGGAGCAACGCTTCCTCTCACCGGTTCCGCTGTTGCCCGAACCGTTCAACCTGGTGGCGACGCGGACCGTGGCGCCCGACTGCACGGTGGCGTTCGAGGCGCGGCGCTACTCGGTGCCGTTCGCCCGCATGGGCAAAGTGGTGACGGTCCACGGCTGCAGCCGGGTGGTGCAAGTGTGGGCCGATGGACAGGTGATCGCCGAGCATCCGCGACACGGGCGCGAGCGGATCGTGATCGATCCGCGCCACTATGAAGGCGAGGCGACGAAGGCGGTCCTGCCGCCACTGCCGTTGGGGCGCATGGGTCGCCGACTCCAGGAGATCGCCGAGATGACGCCGCAGACCCGGCCGCTGGATCTGTACGCCGCGCTGGCGGAGGTGGCGCGATGAAGCCCCGCAACGTGACTGGCCCGCCGATGGACCTCGACGTCACGCGCGAGCGACTCGGCAAGCTCGGCCTGGTGCATGCCGCCGAGCAGATCGCCACCTGGCTCAGCGAGGCGGTGGCCGAGGAGATGCCACCGCAGCGGTTCCTCGACCGGATGCTCGAGCACGAACTGCGCGCTCGAGACGAGCGCCGCGTCCGCACGTCGCTGGTGCTGTCGGGGCTGCCGACCGGACAGACGCTCGGCAACTTCGACTTCGCGTTCCAGCCGGCACTCGAGCGCAGCCGCATCGAGACGCTGGCCACCTGTCAGTGGATCCGCGAGAACCGCACACTCTTGATCCAGGGCCCGCCCGGCGTGGGCAAGACGCATCTCGCGATCGCGCTCGGCATGCGCGCCGTCGAACTCGGCTTCGGCGTCGTGTTCTACCGGCTCGAGGACTTGCTCACGGCGTTGAAGCGCGACGCCGATCTGCCGACGCGGCGCCTGCGTAGCAAGAAGTACCTCTCCACCTCGCTGGTCATCATCGACGAAGTCGGCTTCGAGCCCATGACGCGGCAGGAGGCGAGCCTGTTCTTCCGCCTCGTCAGCCATCGCTACCAGCGCGGCAGCATCCTGATCACCACGAACAAGGGGATCCGCGACTGGCCCGAAGTACTTGCCGGCGACGAGATCCTCGCCACCGCCATCCTCGATCGTCTGCTGCACAACAGTCACGTGCTCGACATCAAGGGCCGCAGCTATCGACTCCGCGATCTCGAGCGCGCGGTCACCCAGCAGGGCAACTGAGCCACTGCGCAACAGTGGGTGTCGCCTTAGAAAGGAGGACGCAGCGCAAGTCGTGGTCCACGGCACAGTTCACTGGAGGATGGGTGCGGGAATCTGGGTGTCGCCTATGTGCGGAAGACTGGGTGTCGCTGGACACACGACTGCCGCAGGTGACCTCGCGATCTGCTGCACGGCGCTCGCCGGCGTAATCGCCCGCCAACTCAAGTCGCACACTGGACTCCGGCCAGCGACCCGGGCGCTCATGAACACATCCGGCTAGCTCCACGAGACCACGTGACGGCTGCGATCTAGGCGGCGCATCATCTCCTCTCGCGCCGGGGTGGTGACCTTGGCGTAGATCGCGGTTGAGCGGATGCTCGTGTGGCCAAGCAGGTCGGCGACATACTCGAGACCGAAACCCTCCTCGAGCGAGTGCACGGCGATCGAGTGGCGTAGCGAATGGGAAGCAATAGCAGGGGAGAGATGTGCGTCGGCGGCGTACTTCTTGAACCAGCGCTGGACCGCAAGGACCCGCAAACCGTGCTGGTTGTTGGACTCGCGACCGGTGAAGAGGAATGAACCCTTGTCCTCGCGCTTGCGGAGATAGCGCCGAATCGCCGGCACCAAGTCGCGGGGCAGGGGATACTCCTTGGCGTCGCCTCCCTTTGCGCGCCGGATCCGGATTCGACTGCGTGAGAGGTCGAGGTCTTCGAGAAGCAGGAGCGTCGCCTCGCTCGCGCGAAGTCCGAAGCGATACATGAGACCGAACAGGGCGACATCCCGCGATCTGCCCGCCACCACGACCGCGCGACGAAAGCGACCGAGCTCGTCCTGAGTTAGGTACCGAGGGAGGCGATCCTTTCCCCCTGTCGGGGGTCGAGCGCTGGCGCGATCGGGCCTCTGGCGCGACCTGGGGCGGCCGGCAGGGAGTCGAATGATAGAGTTCTGTCGTCCACGCATGGATGGCGAGTTCCGCTGGCGAGGCTTAGATTCGCGGGTCGTTCGCGCGGCCCCGGCGCCCGAGTGATAGCTTCTAGAGTAAACCCTATCACTCATACGGCGATGGTCAACCGCGACTTATCCACAAAACGAGATCGAAGCTCACCGGCGGGGGCGGTTCGATGACGACACAGGAAGAGCTGCTCGAGCAACTGGGCTCCGCATACACGAGCAAGGTCGTTCCGCGCCTCCATGGATTCGCCTTCATTCCTGACAACCTGCTTGAAGGGTTGGCGCGAGAGGCTCTATCCGAGCACTGGGGAAATAACCACTACGCGTTGGAGAAGTACCTCGCAGTGCACGTACCGTGGAGCATCGAGCAGGGCCGGTTCACGCAACGCAACAATCAGTTCTACGTCACCGCCGGACATTTGCAGACCCGCTACGGGACGCCGCTCTATCTCGTGTTCCAGCGCCTTGCCGAAACAGGCCGGTCGCCGTGGCGGCTCGTTGCGGCCGGCTCTCGCATTGCAGCGCCCGAACTCCCAACCCCCCCAGACATCCCACCGCCGCCGGCCTTTGACCGCGGCGCGGAGATCGTAATGAGCCACGACCACATCCTCGGAGACAACGCTGATCGCGTTCCTTTTCTTCGGGATACGCCACCGGTCGCACAAATGTGCGCCGTCTCTGGCGCCATTCAGTGGTCTTTGAATCGCGGACTTCATCTAGGTCACTGGTACTTTGGCCAGATGAACTACGTGGTTCCGCTATACCTTCAGAGTCGCGAAAACATCACGCGGGCCCCAGACCTAGTCGCACCCGTTCAAGTGAGCCCTGGCAGCCTGCTTGTCCGAACCGTCTTGGAGGCACAAATGGCCTATCCAAACGCCAGAGTCGCCGTCCACAGACATGATCAACTGCCTGCTTGGTTGCTCGAAGGCTGGGTGGCCTTCGCCGACAGAGTGGTTGCACCCGAGGAAGATCTCGAGGAGTCGGAATCCGACGAGGTCTGAATCGCACCTGCGGCCGACAACGCCGCGTGCTCAAGAAGGAGACGCACGGTGGCCGATCACGACGAATCAAAGGAGCACGCCGAAGAACCGGTTGACGATCTCGACGAGGTCTCAGAGGTCATTCCGTTCACCTACTCGATCACAGCGTACGGAGCCGACTACCCGGTCGACTCCCTCGTGAAGCGAATCGAGGCCCACGACGTTCTGGTGCCGCGTTTCAGCTGGGAGCCAAAAGAACCCGGTGCCATCGTTGGATTCCAGCGTGAATACGTTTGGCCACGCCCGAAGGCTGATCGTTTCATCGAGTCCCTTCTCCTGGGCCTCCCCGTACCGGGCATCTTCCTCGTGAAGGAGCAGTCGGGCCGACTTCTTGTTTTGGACGGCCATCAGCGGCTCTTCACGCTGCACTCGTACTACCAGGGCGTAATCCACGCCGAAGAGTATCGGCTGCAGGGCGTCCAGGAGCGCTTCGCTGGGAAGCGCTACAAGGACCTCGACACCGAGGACCGCCGCCGCCTCGACGACAGCATCATCCACGCAACAGTCGTCCGCCAAGACGAGCCGTCGGAGGACCAGAGCAGCATTTACGTCATCTTCGAGCGGCTGAACACCGGCGGGGTCAATCTGCAACCTCAAGAGATCCGCGTCGCGCTTTACCACGGCGAGCTAGTGGGTGTCTTGCGTCACCTGAACGATCACGAGCCTTGGCGCCAGCTCTATGGGCGGCGCTCCAGCCGGCTAAAAGACCTCGAGATGATTCTGCGGTTCTTCGCCCTCTACTTCCACTCCGCGAAATACGCGAGCCCGATGAAGGACTTCTTGAACCGGTACATGGCAGCGAACCGGCACCTCGCACGCCAGCCGGAGAATGTGCTGGAGAGCGTCTTCATGCGCACGATCGACACGATTCAAGCCGGCCTCGGCCAACGCGCGTTCAGACCAAAGCGCGCACTCAACGCCGCCGTCATTGATTCCCTGATGACCGCGGTCGCCCGGCGGCTCGATCACGGCCCCATCAACGACAAGGCGGGATTCGCAAAGCGCTACGAAGCGCTTCTAGCCGATGCTGGGTATATCGCAGCCGTTGAAACGGGAACGTCGCAGGAGGCCAACGTCCAGGCGCGCCTCGAGCTGGCGACGGCGGCGTTTGCTGATGTTCAATGACCGGCCGCGCCGAGGTTCAACGTCTTCAACAGAGGCTCGATGGCACGTTTGCGCGGGCGAGCGGTCTCATTGGCGTCGCCGGCGAGCTTGAATTGCTTTCGGACCACGCGCGGTATTTGTGCGTACTCGTCTCTGGTTTCTTCGAACAGGCTGTCATCGAGCTCGTTCTCGAGCACGCTCGGCGAAACGCGGGCAAGACCATCCAGCGCTATGTCGAGGCGCGGACGCGACGACTGACCAATCTGAACACTCAGCGGCTTCTTGATGTCGTTGCTGATTTTGACCCTGACTGGCGCCGCGATCTGGCCGCATATGTCGTTGACGAGAAGAAGGCCGCCCTCGACAGCATCGTCGCGCTCCGCAACACGATCTCTCACGGCCGGCCTACGTCGGTCACGTTGAACACGGTCAAGAAGTACTACGCCCAAATCAAGGATGTCGTTGGGCGCGTGGCCGACCTTTGTGTGCCCGTGTAGAAGAGCGAATGAAAAAGCCCAGCCTCGTCGCGAAGCTGGGTTGGTCGATTTCGTTCCAGGGACCAACCCGAGCAAGCTGGCGGGCCATTCCTGGATCTGTGAACTTAGCAGTGCGAGATTGCTTCGCGGAAGACCTGCGACAGTCGCAGGGTGTTGTCCATCTGCTGCCAAGGGCTCTGCTGCCCAATCACCGCCGTGAAGGCGTTGAACAGCGCCCAGGCCGTCTCCGGATCGAAGTCGCTATTGTCCAGCTCGTCGTAGCCGGCGATCACCTTGGGAAGCCGACTCGCCGGCAGTGCATTCGAGCGGACCGCCCGGACCATGATGTCGTGCGCCCTGCCCTTGGAGAGCTTGGTGCCCTTCATCACTTCGATCTCGTCTTGGAGTTTGGCCTTCATGGCCGACACGTCCGAGAGCATCCGGTAAATCAGATCCGGCAAGTCCCGGAACACGTTGACCGTGTGCTTGCGCGAGACCTGGGTCTCGCCGTGGAAAGAGAGGTTGTCGCAGACGAAGACGCGAGCGCCGGCTACGAGATCGACAGCCAGTGAGCGGTCGTAGCTCGACCGTAGTCCAATTGCGAGGCCCCAGTCCGCTTTCACCCCGTTGCGGCAGGTGAGAACGCCGAACATCTGGTTGCCTTCGCGAGCGAGGGCATAGCGTTCGTCTTCGACCCTCAGGCCGAAGCGAGGAATGTGGAGCTTTATTTCCTCGATCAGGCGAGGGTAAGGAACAGCCTTCCAGGTGTCCGTGTCATCGGGCACTGGAACTGACGCCAGGTCGGCGGGAGTTGCCTCCCATCCTCCCCGGTGAGCGATCAACGTCATGGCAGTCTCGCTTTCTGCGGATCGAACGGCTGAACGCGATGCGCCAGCTCGTCCTCGACGCGAATGAGTGAGGCCGGGAAGACGGACCAATCGCCGTAGTACCTCCCGTCGTAGAAGACGAGATCGTCTACGAACTTCAGGTCGCCGTCGCCGGCCGGTGAGGGAATTCCAAGCTTGAGGTCGGAGCGGTACGTGACGTGGACGTAGTCCACCAGGAAGACGGGGCCTTTCTCGCCCCAGTCGTCCATGTCCTCGGTCGGGTCCTTCCGTCCGTGGAAGAGCTGGAGCGCGACCTTCACAGCAGTTGCCTGGCTCTGAACGAGACCACGCCTCGACTAGCGATGATCACGTGATCGAGAACTCCGATGCCGAGCAGTTCGCCGCCTTCGACGAGGCGCTTGGTGATCGAGAGATCTTCTTCACTCGGTTCCGGATCCCCGCTGGGATGGTTATGCACCAGCACAAGCGAGGCGGCCGAGGCCTTGACCGCCGGTAGGAAGACTTCCCTTGGGTGGACGATCGAGGCGTTGAGGCTACCGATCGAAATCGTCTCGAGTGATTCGACCTCGTGACGAGCGTTCAGCAAGAGCGCGACGAAGTGTTCGCGCTTGGCCTTTCGCAATCGCCGGATGGCAGGAATCGCGACCACGTCGTCGGGGCCGCGGATCGACACCACCGGCTTGTTGGCGTAGCGGCGCGTCGTCAGCTCGCAAACGAGCACGACTGACTCCTTTCGTCAGGATCACCTCCCTGAAGTCGCCACAGAGGCGTCCAGTCGTCATTGACCCGCCGGACAATCCGGCAAAGGTCTCAATCGTGGTTCGGTCCTCCGCGCGAGCGGGGGGGGGTGGCGCGTGGTGCGCTTGCGCATACGACGGCGCGTGGCTACTCCCTGCGGAAGGGGTTGGGCTTGCGCTGCTCGAGCGAGACCTTTCCGTTGCCAGCCTTCTTGCCATTGAGGTAGCTCTGCTTGAGCTGCTTCTCGACGATCTCCCAGACTCGCTTCTGAACGGCCTTGAGTGATGCGCCGAGCTTTTCCTCGTCGGTCGTGACCTCTACGAGGTCGTCGTACTGTGCGGCGAACACTTCCGTGATCTCGTCCTTTACGGACGCGAGAAACGACTTCTCAGCCATTGGTGAACCCTCCGGATGACTGCTCGCGCACAATGCGTGGGCAGAGGACGGAGGGTTGTTTGAAAAGAGCGGAGTTCAGTGTGGGCCGGAGCGACGTCTAGCGAGCGCCGCCATCCTTCAGGCACTCCGTGCCCCGATGTGGGAGGGGCGTAAGGCCCGCGCGAGGGCTTCAGCGGGGCCGCTCAGTTCGGTCGATCAGGGAGAGGATCCCTGAACACTCTTCTCGCGTTCCAAGCACGGGACGGGGGGAGTCGCAGCCGAGGCGCCGCGGATTGCATGGTACGCCGATGCGGGAATCTCGCTAGAGCCACCCTGTGGAAAACAAGCCCCTAGTCGGGCTCTCCTGGCTGCTCTCCCTCGTCCACGGCTCTGCGACGCTTCTGCGCCAGAAATCGCGCCAGACGGTCGCGTGGGGCTCCTGGAGCGAACCTGGTGACGGCCTCTGCCGCGAGGTGCGCTCCCTGCTCCTGCGTGGCGTCAGGCTCAGGTAGGTCGTAGGACTGAGCCACGAAGACCTCTGTACCGTCATTTCGCTTCACCTTCACGAAGCACTCGCGCTGATGCTGATGCTCTAGTTCGCGGCACTGTGCTTCGCGTTCTTCGTTGACCGAGTAGAACTGCGGGTCGCCGAAGTCGCCCCACATCCAGTGCTTCTTCCTGCGCTTTGCTTCGGTGCCGGAGGCGGGGAAGATCTCCTTCGCGAATCGCTCCGCATCCTCGCGCCCCACTTGCATGACCACATGGACCGCAGTGTTCGCGAGGAGAGAGGAGAGGAACTCGGGATTGCTGTCGAACGGCGGCTGACTGATCGTCTGGTGAGCTATGACCGATCCGACGCCGCGCTTGCGGCTCCTGGTCACCAGGTCGATGAACGAACGAGTTGCGAAGTTCTGAAACTCGTCGGCGTACAGGAACCACGGACGAGCGCCTTCTCGGCGCTGCAGAGCCGCCTGATAAAGCCTCGACACGATGAGCATCGCCAAGAGCTTTCCTGAATCGCCGAGAATCGTCTCGGGGAGGTTGACGATGAGCGGCCGCCCTTCGTCCATGAGTTTCTGGAAGTCGAGGCAGTCCTCCGCGGCGATGGAAGGCTGAATGAACGGATTGTTGGCGAAGGCTGCCGCCTTGTTGCGCGTGCTCTCGACCCAGACACGCACCTCGCGCTGACTAATCGCGCGAAGGTGGTCGAGAAAGTAGGAGCGCGCCCGCTGATCCTGCGACGCTTGAGCAACACGCTCGCGCCAGGCCGCATCGCTGAGGAAGTGGGGGAGTTCAGCGATAGTGAGGCCTTGTTCGACGAACAGGATGAGCGAATGGCGCAGAAGATCCTCGAGCCTTGCTCCCCAGGAATCGAACCATGCGCGCCTGAACGCCTGCAGGCACCCTTCGACGACAGTGTGTGGATGAACACCTTCGGGAACGTGAAGGACGTTGAGGCGACTGGGACCAATCGTTGGGTCGATCAGCACCGGCTCCCTGCCGGCGTCGACCAGATGCCGTAGCACACGCGGCACCAACCGATCCTCCACGTCGAAAACGCCGAACCCGACGCCGTCGTGGATGTCTTGGACCAAGAGCGTCTCGAGCGCTGACGACTTGCCGGAGCCGGAGGAGCCGATGAAGTAGACCGACCGAAGGCGGTCGGGAGGGGAGAGTTCGATGTCCCGAGCCTCCCCACCGCCGAGCGGTTGTCCGTAGGCCAGGTTCACCGACGCCTCCGGTACGGGAGTTCTCGGCCCAGCCTCTTCGGCTTGGAGTTGAGGTGATCGAGCCACGCGCTGCACGCGAAGAATCCCAAAAGCGCTATGGCGCCCTCGCGAGTCCTGCACAGGTACGAGGAACACACAATTCCGTTGAGAAGCGTGAGCCAGAACAAGATCGTCCAGCCCACGCCTCGAATGTCCTTCGGCTCCTTCCAGGTCTTGAGGTAGAGCCACTTCAGGACGGACTTCACCTAGCGCCTCCGCGAGAGGATGTAGAGTGCCGCGAGACCGATGACGAGGCTCGTTCCCGGACGCTCACGCACGAAGTCGAGGGCCGCATGCGCCAGATTCGCCTGGGCCCGACGGGCGCGGTGATACTCCTCGAGTGACCGGTACCTGTCCTGCTCGTAGACGATGAGGTCGTCGTTCACTTGAACCTCCGGGCGCGAGAGGAGATGGCCTTCCAGCAGTGGGCCACCAGGGACATCAGCAGGCCGGCAGCCAAGCTGATGAGGGCGTTGTCGAGTACTGACGAGAGCTTCAGGGTGATCTGATCCATCATTTCCCTCCTCGAAACATGCCCTTGATGACCTGCCCGATTAGCCAAAGCAAGAACACCAAGGCGGACACGTTGACGACAAAAGCCCAAGCGTTGTTGAAGAACTCAGCCATCACCCTCCGTACCTCCAGTGCCGCGCGCCACACCGCGGGCACACAAAGAGCTGATGGAGGAGGTGGGAGCCTGCGGGGATGCCGTTGCCACGTCGCTGGGTGTGGATGTGGCGGTGAAAGCGACCGGGCTGTCCCGCGCAGACGGGCGAGCCGGTACGGGGGGAGTGGTAGCGGCGGGGCCGAAAGAACCAAGGCATTCGAGCCTCCTGGTTAGCCGGCGGGATTGCCGGCTCACTCCAGCGGGCGTGTCAGGACACTTGATTCTCCTACGGCAGCTCTCGGATAATCGGTGTGCCTCGATCCTCGAGGGCTGCCGGCATAAGTGGCGGTGCGGGCAGTTGTGGACTGGCGAGAGCAGTGGGACGTGACAGCGACGGATCAGATGTTTGGAGCCCCGTCGGGTTAGGAACCACCGCGGCAACTTGTGGTAGCCCGCTGTTGAACGACGACTTGCCCGCCTTTATCGGCAGATCGAACCCAGCCTCGGCGTTGGGAAGATCGGCAAGCACAAGAGTCAACAGTCACGCGCCAAGATGAGAACCGCGCACGAAGCTCGCCAAGTCCTAGAGCCAGCTCCGCAAGGCGGAGGGAACATGACGAAAGCGATCGACCTCTGGCTTTGCCGGGGGCCAGATGCAGCGTCATGGTCAGCGGTACTGGCACACGCTCGCGACGTGCGGCGGGTGCGAGAGTAAGGCTCAGGCTTGGATCATCGCACTGTTCCTGAACGCCTCGCGTGATGGATGGATTCCACTCAATGGCAAGGGTGTCCCGAGGGGGCGTCCCTACCAGAAGGTGGCGGACCTGATGAACGCGATGGGATTCAGGACGAAGGAAGGGGAGTTGTGGAAGCGCACGCGGACGCAGCAGGTCGTGATGAACGGCCTCGCCAGGGCCGCAGCGTTTCACGCCATCTTTCTTGACAGCAACGATCGCAAGCTCGGACGCGATTTCGAGGCTGCGATTAGAGATGCCGAGAAAGAGACGTGGGCTCTCTTCCAGCGTAAGCGCAGAGCAGTCAAGAACGGCGAGAAGGTCGACTACGGAACGCTCACGGTAAACGGCGAGTCCCGCGTTTGTGACCGTGCGCCGCTCAGCGAGCAGTACTGGGCGATGAAGAAGTTGACCGCTCGCCGGAATGGTTGGAAGTCACCTGAGCCGTGGTTCGCTTCGCCGCCTGAAGAGCTGTACGTCGACAAGCGGCAGCTGCTGTAAACGAAACGGCCCCTCGAGAAATCGGGGGGCCTTTCGTTTGCCGGCCGACAGTGGTTCTCATCAGGGAACGCGCTGATCGGGCAGGTAAGGGAACCTGGGCGCACCCTTCGGACTTTCGCACTCCGGAGCAAAGCCCGTGCGATCCGAAAGGCTCACGGTGCCTCGTGCGTGGGAGGCAATTCCTGAGAAGGAATGGAGCTGGACGAGCTGCCGGCCAGCGCTTTCAGTGAAGCAGGAAGTGCAATGATTGGGTAGGCTCGACCGTTTCCGTGAGTCACGACCTCCTCGAAGAGTCGCTCTGGGTTCTGCAGCGCCTCGATGATGGCCGTCTCGCTGACGACCCGGTAGAAGTTGAGCGCGTGTTCGTTGATGCGACCATGCCTCTGGATCGCTGACAGGATGCTGCTCTCGCGACCAGACAAGGCACTCGGATCCGAACGCCTCGGTGACATGAACAAGACGCTGAAGCGCGACACCTCGAACTGCCGCTGCACGACTTCCTTCGCGTCCGCCTCGCCATAGCGGCGGATCTTCTTCTCAATAGTGCGACGCTTGCTGTCTCTGCTCTCGATACGCTCATTTCCAGTGTCCGCTTCAAGGAAGACGTTCCAGCGGAGCCTCACCGCCTCTGAGCGCATTACGAAGAACGCGTCCGGTCGGATTCGGACTCCCTCGCCTTTGATCTCCGTCCCTTCACCCTGTTCCCAGGCGATCAGTGTGAGGAGATCGGGCCTGACCTGCTGGGCCCTCAGAAGCGCGGCATGGAACCGTGCGATCATCAGCTCATGCTCGAGTACGTATTCCTTGCGCGGATCCTTCAAGTACTCGAACCATCTCTCGGCGCGGACCGCGGGCGAGCCTAGAACCACAGCCCCCTTTCCGCTCAACAGGAACACCTGACGCGCGGAGCCGCGATTGATTCGGAACTTGGGGTCACGGAACTTCCACAGGCGATGAAGTAGCCCCTGCTCGAGCAAGGCTTCGCACGCTCGCCGCACTCCCCAGGCACCAAAGGCATGACGTCCCGGCTCCCGCTCGCTTGCGAGCAGGGCCGTGAGGACCTCGAGGTCCGCGACCCGCAGGTCGCGTATGGCCTCGAGGAGCCGGGTTCGATTCTTGGATAGTTTGGTCATGAGGGTGGGTCGTGGGTGAGAGCTTCCGAGAGCCCCTTTCGGAGCCCTCGGAGCGGTTGACTACCTGGCGAACGCGGGCAGTCTGACGAACGGAGCGACGCCGTGAACGGCGCAAACCCGGTTTGTCGAGCGGTGAACGAGTCGAACGTTTCGAATGTCGGTGAGCTCATAGGGACGGAAGTTCGCGTCGAGAACGTATGACGCACCTCCCTCAACCTCGACCTCCTCCACAAACCTTGAGCAGTTCGGACTCTTCGGGCAGGTCATCTGCTTGGTGGAGGTCATGCACCCTCCTCCACGCCGTTGCCGTCGACACTGTCCGACACAAGCGTTGCGTTGACCGTGCTCGGCGCCTTCGCGCGGTGCCCGAGCATGATCATGTTGTCCGCCACGATCTCGTTGGCCATGCGGCGTTGACCGTCCGCGTTGACGTACGGTCGTTTCCGCAAGCGCCCTTCGACGTACACCTTGGAGCCCTTTCTCACGTACTGCGCGATGATCTCGCCCAGCTTTCCCCAAGCGATGCAGTCGTGAAAGTCGACCGCCTCTCTCCTCGCCTTCGTCTTCGCGTCCTGCCACGCGTAGTTCGTTGCGAGGCTGAAGCGGCAGAGGCGTTGTGAGCCATCTCCCGACGCGCTGACCCTCGACTCCGGGTCGCGCACTACGTTTCCGATGAGCGTGACTTTGTTGAGGTCCATGGCCTCAATCCTCCACGACTCGCTTGCCGTCTGCCCCGCACGCTTCACACTGCACACCCCCGACCATCGGGGCTTTGCAGCACTCCGAACTCTCCGGCGTGACTTGGAATTCCATACGCCGATCCCTTTCCGCCGAGTTGATGCAAAGTCCCCGGCGCTCGGCCGCCTGTGGGCTCAAGCGCAAAAGCGGTTAGTGGGGTGGCGGTCAATGTGGAGTCGCCGCAGCGAACTACATTGACGGCCGGGGGACCCCAACCGCTACGCTTGGGAGACCTACAGGCAGGCTTACTTTGAATGCGCGTTGCGAATGAAAAACTCAGGGCTGAACAATCGGTGAGAAGGCGAGCGCCCGGTACTCCGGGCCGAAGACGCTACGAGCCGTCTGTGAGGCTCCAAATAGAGTTCGGCGGGCCGGTAGCCCAGCGTCGGGTTTCACCGTCAAGCTGCGGAGCAGACACCCGCCAAAGCGAACTTCTACCGCCTGTACCAGTACACCCAGACCCAGACGTACACGCCGAGGACGAAGAGCACCTGCAGGACCCACATTGATTGCCCCCTAAAGGGAGAGGTTGAGTTGCTCGAGGGCGCCTGCCAGGCGGCGCCGCGCCTTCTTCTTCGCCTTCAGTCGCTCGCTGTCCGCCTTGATTTCCGCGTCTAGCTTCGCCAATTCGTCTTGCAGGTTCTGCGTCATGAGTCCCTCCGGTTTCCGGGCCGGTGATCGGCCCGCCTACTTGATGGCCGGTGTCAGTCGGGGAGGGCTTGGAACGCGAGTCGGAGTAACTCGCTCGCGGATTGACTGGGGCCGTGAGGCCGAAGGGCGGCGCACTCAGTGGACGGGTTCGGGGCCGTCGACCATTACGAAGTTGCGGCCGATAGGCGGTGCGCGCTCGGCCGACCGTGAGTGTCCGGCCCAAATGGCCAGAGCCGAGCGGTAGCGAGGCGGCTAGCCGGCCGCATTAGGGGCAGGGCGGGACATTTGGGCCGGAGAGGAACGGAGGCGGCGTTTAGGGCGGAACTTCAAGGCGTTGAGCCGAGTTCCGAGCCTGCGGAAAGTCCAAGTGAGTGTAGCAACTGGACTGGGGCCGTCTAGGCCTCGTTATCCTCAGCCGCGCCTGGATCGGAGGCCGAGCGCGCTCTCAGTTCGTTGGAAACAGTTCGTTGAAGAAATGTTCACGAATGGCACCTTCGTCGTTCTTCCCAAACAGGTTCAACAACGGCTCGTTCTCGATGATCTTCAAGATCGCGTTTCGAAGATGTGCATCCCCAAGTACAACCACTGCCCGAAGCTTTGCCTCATCCTTCTGCTTGAGATGACCGCCATGCACGACCGTTGAGCGATACCCATAGAGGTCGTGGATATTCTTGTAGATCTCTCGGCGCTCCGTGCCAGTGGTTCCGAGCAAGAATGCAGAGCGTTCTGCGACGCGATGGGCCACGCCGTTAATGTCCGTAGAAAAGAGGGTCTCAAAGCAGATGCAGTAGAACGCCGCCTTGACGCTCGGATCATCTGCGCCACGAGCTGCTTGAGCAAAGTATAGGCACCTTGCGATCCGGGAGGCGTGAACCAGGCCGGTTGGTCGACCCGCCTCAAGCGCACGAGCCACCTTTGGAATGATGGCGTCGAGCTGCTTCATGTAGCCGATGGCGGTGTCGAGCTCCGATCGCGTGAAGGTGGCATGAACTAGCGTGCATTCCGCGGTGAAGTAGTACGCGCTGTGCCGCTCGCTCAGCGAATTGTCCGAGCCATCCTCGTTGTTGACCATGAAGAACACGCTTCCCGGATTGCCGCTGTTGTCGCGGACTAACCAGAGCGCCAACATGAAGATCTGCGAACGAACCAAGAAGTTCCGCGTGATTGCATGTCCAGTCAGCTCGTCACAGTTCGGAGGGGTCGTCCTCGTCAGGTTGAAGAGAAAACTCGGCCGCGACACGAGTTCTTCGCCCTCCCGCTTGCTGATGAGATCGAAGAACCGCTTTTCCATCAGCTCTCTAGAGATCGCCGGCTTCGTTCCGAGTCGGAGATAATCGTCTAGTTCCAGACCCCCATCTGGAACGCCTTCGAACGCGAGGTACTCAAGAGTCTGAAGCATGTGTAGCTCCACGAGATCTCCCTCTGACGGGATTGCCCCGGAAGTCGACCGCCATAGTGGATCAGTCGACTACCGCAGACACGAACCCACCAATACCTGAAAGCATTGGGTGGTGAGTTCGTCGCGCGATGCGAGTTGGGGCCAAGCTTTTACAGTTTGCCACGTCTGCCGGGACTGTCCAGGGTCACTTCTCCCCAGGTCTCGTGCGATGGGTCAGCGAATCGAATCGAGCCAGAAACGAACTCGACAGCCCCAGAACTCTTCGATGGTGATCTCGCAGGTACTTGTTGAGCGAGTCCCGCTCAGCGTCTCCAGGTTGGGGATCACCAGGCCGTGAGCCGTCGAAAGCTAGAGCCGAGAACTGGCGTGACTTCTTGACCTCATCCCGCAGCGCGATACTGCCGTTGATCGCACGCACGTCGAGCATGATCTTGAGCGCTTGGGTTCGGAGCGCAGGATCGAGACCAATCATCCCGGGGAAACGCACGCCCGGTCCGACACCCTGAAACTCGAGCATGGGGGCAAGCGGCACGAGGTCACGGATGGCTGGATAGATCCGGATCTCGTCGTCGAGCATCCGCAGGTTACTCCGCGCCACGGCCTCATTGAGCTCGAGCTGCGTGGCGAGCGCCGAGGCGTTTGCGTCGTCGAACTTGTTCTCTTCGAGCCGGGCCTGGATGAGATCGTCCCGGTAGTTCTGAAGCTCATGCCGCACGGTGAGTCGGAAGCCGTAGTAGGTCCCACCGAACGTCGCCGCGACCCCCAAGACTGCCCCGAGCAACGTGTGCAGGAGCGGGTGACGCCAGAGCGACTCCTTTTCTTCTGACAAGGCTCCTCCAATACAGGAGGGGACAGCGTGGACCAGCTACTCACGATCCAACAGGTCGCAGATTACCTCAGTGTCAGCCCGAAAACCGTTCGCCGGCTGGTCTCCCGGCGGGGCCTGCCGCATATCCGGTTCGGCCGTGTGTTACGGTTCGAACGTGGCGACGTGTTCCGGTGGCTTCAGGCCCGAAAGGAGGGCTGAAGATGCCGAAGCTGCCCAAGAACATGATCAAGCGAAAGGGCAGGGGCGGGTACTACTTCCGCAAGCGATTCGCCGGCCGGGACGTCTGGATCTCACTCGGCGAGGACTTCTCCGAGGCGAAGACCAAGTTGAAGAAGCTTCGGAACGAAGATCACTTGCCTCGAGCTGATGTCACGGTCGCGGAGGCCGCGAAGCGCTGGCTCGGGCAGTACATCGCGACCGCTAGGAACGAAAAGCAACAGGTCATGGCAGCAGCTCGGGTCAGGAGGTACATCGACCCGTTCTTCCGAGCGACATTGCTGCAGCGCGTGACCAAGGAACACATCAGGTCGTACCGCCTCTGGCTCGAGAAGCACGACATCGCACCGAACACCGTGGGCCACATCCTCGCTGACGTGCGGTGCTTCCTGAACTGGGCCGAGGACGCAGGACTGGTGGATCGCTCGCCGTTTCCGCGAAGGATCATGCCGCGGATTCAGGAGCAGCCGCCCGACCGGCTTGCTGATGAGGATGCAGAAACGCTCAAACAACTTCCCGACCCGCACGGTTTCGTGTGCCGCCTGGCACTCGGGACGGGGCTCAGGTGGGGAGAGCTGACGAGGGCTCAAGCTTCGGATGTTGAGAGGGGGTTTCTCGTGGTGTCGAAGACGAAGTCGGGAAGGGTGCGTCGTGTGCCACTCGCTCCGGAGCTGCTTTCGGAGGTCAGGGGTCACGTCGGCAGGTTGGTCCCATTCTCGAACCTCTCACCAGGGTCGTTCTCGGCCTACATCCGAAGGCAAACGGGGCTTGCAGGATTCCACGTCCACCAGACGAGGCACACCTTCGCTTGTCAGTGGCTGGAACGCGGTGGCAGTCTCGCTGCTTTGCAGCAGATCCTCGGGCACGCTTCGATCGAGACCACCCAGAGGTACGCGCGCATCAGCGATGACGTCGTGATGCGTGAGGCAGAGCGGCTCAGCGAAAAAGCGGTAGCCAGAGTGGTAGCCACCAAAACGTAACTTGTTGTGGCCCCGTAGCTCAGACGGATAGAGCAGCGGTTTCCTAAACCGCGTGCCGCTGGTTCGACTCCAGCCGGGGCCACCACCTAAATCGCCTCAACCATCGCTGAAACTGCGTCGACTAGAGGGTGTTCCGGGTTTCCGGGGCACCCTCTCCGTTTGGCCGGAAATGGACAGAATGGGACGGGAGCGGACGTTGAGGGGAGACCTAAGGGGAGACCAGGCCGGTGCCGCATGGAGGGGCATGCCCTCCTAGTCGCGTGATCCAGCGCGCAGAGAGCCCGCGGTCAAGGTGGAGCGTCTGGCGGCAGCGCAAAGTTGGCTCCGTTGACTCACCTGTCGCTCGTGTGTTATTCAAATACACGTTTGATGATTTGAGGAGCCTTGATCGAATGGGCTGGGCTCGATCGCCAGGCTGCGGTGCGAATCTCACGTCGATCTGGGAGACACGAATGAGGAGGTCACGACATGGCTGATCCCGTCGACTCGCAGGCCTCTCTGGAGGCGGTGCTCAAAGATGAGATCGTCCGCATGTATCAGGAAGTGGCCGACAACCCAAAGGGTACTTTCCACTTCTTCCACGGCCGCGAGGCAGCGGAGTTGTTCGGCTACTCGCCCGAGTGGCTTGATCGCGCGCCCGTGAGTGCCGTTGGCTCGTTCGCCGGAGTCGGCAATCCGCACGAGCGAAGCAACCTCCAGCCGGGAGAGACAGTGCTCGATCTCGGGAGTGGGGCTGGCCTCGACGCGATTATCGCCTCCTGGCGCGTAGGCCCAAGCGGCAAGGTCATCGGTGTCGATCTCAACCCCGCGATGTGCCTCAAGGCCCAGGCGCACGCGGCAGCGACCGGGACCCGGATGGAATGCCAGGTAGGGCGCATGGAGGACATCCCGGTGCCCTCGGCTTCCGTGGATGTCGTGATCTCGAACGGAGTGATCAACCTGTCCTTTCGCAAGCGCCGGGTCGTGGAGGAGATATTCCGCGTGCTCCGGCCAGGTGGTCGCATGTCGATTACCGACATTGTGAGCGCTAAACAGCTCTCCCAATCGATCGTCAATGACCCCAAACTGTGGGCCAGTTGAATCGGCGGGGCTCTCCCGGAGGGAGAGATGTTCCGACTGCTCGAGGAGTCCGGTTTTGTGCGTGTCCGATCTGCAGTCGTCCCACGGTTTCAGTTCCGCAAGGAGTCAACGCAGAGCTCAGCCGAGGCCTTCGGCGTCAAGGCCGTCATGATGACCGCGCTAAAGCCGCCACTGACCCAATAACGCGCAACTCGGGGTTGGTCTTTGAGGAGATTCATGGATCGAACGAAAGGCACGCAGAGGCTCTTTGAGCACTTCGCTCACATCGGGAAGGCGGTTTCGAGCGCCCAGCGGATTCAGCTACTTGAGCTGCTCGCCCAAGGCGAGCGCAGCGTCGACGTGTTGGCAGCGGAAGCCCGGCTCCCAACCGCGAACACCTCGCACCACCTCCAGGCACTTCGGGCCGTGCGTCTCGTCGATGTTCGCAAGCAGGGCACGCGGGTCTTCTACCGACTCGCCGGGCCGGAAGTCTTCGATCTCCTGCAGGTCATCCGCCGCGTGGCACAGGCGCGGATCGCCGAGGTCGACGACTTGATCCATACCTATTTCGCGTCGCCTGAACTGCTGGAACCGGTCTCCCGGCGCGAGCTGGTCAAGCGTGCGCGCGAGGAAGACGTGCTCATCCTCGATGTGCGACCGCCCGAGGAGTTTGCGGCCGGACACATCCGCGGGGCGATGTCTGTCCCGCTCAACGAGCTCAAACGACGTTTGGCCAAGCTCCCCAAGCGGAAGGAGATCGTGGCGTACTGCCGTGGCCCCTATTGCGTGCTCTCAGTGCATGCGGTGGAGCTGTTGCGGTCCCGGGGATTCCGCGCGCGGCGTCTGGCCGACGGTTTCCCCGAGTGGCAGGGAGCCGGCCTTCCTATCGAATCAGGACCTCCATGAGGTGCATGAATGAGCGCAGCCAGCTTTCTGTTCGTCTTCAATGAAGCCCCGTATGGCAGCGAGCGGGTGTACAACGGCCTCCGGCTTGCAGGCTCGCTTGCCAAGCGGGAGGGCCTCAGCATCAGAGTCTTCCTGCTCGGCGACAGCGCGTCCGCCGCGAAGACCAATCAGCGCGTACCGGCCGGGTACTACAACGTCCAGAACATGCTCGCGGCGTTGACGAAGCGCGGCGGCGAGGTGGGGGTCTGCGGCACCTGCATGGACGCGCGCGGTATCGCACTGGATGAGCTCGTAGAGGGATCACACCGCGGCACCATGGACGAGCTGACCGAATGGGTGGCGACGAGCGACCGGGTGCTCATCTTCTGATCGAGGGAGGACAGGTGACACGAACGCAACGCATTCTCGTGTTGGGTGGGGGTGTTGGAGGGCTCGTGGTCGCCAACGACCTGCGAAAGCGCCTCCCCGCGCGCCACGAGATCGTGCTCGTCAACCGTGAGGAGACATTCGTCTTCGCACCTTCGTTACTCTGGCTGCTAGTCGGAGCCCGCCGCCCCGAGCAGATCTCGCGGCCGCTTCGGCGGCTGTTGCGCCGCGGCGTCACGGTGACGACGGGCGAGATCGAAAGCATCGCTGCCGACCGCCGGGAGGTCGTGGTGGGCGGGAGGACGTTGAGCGCCGACTACCTCGTGGTCGCACTCGGCGCCGCCACCTCGGGCGGCGCGATCCCCGGCCTGGTGGACGGCGGCCACGATCTCTACTCACTCACGGGGGTGATCGCATTCCGGGACGGCCTGGCCTCCCTGAAACGCGGACGCATCGCGATCCTCACCGCGGCACCGGCCTACCGCTGCCCGGCTGCCCCGTACGAGGCGGCCATGCTGGTCGAAGCCGCCTGCCGCGCGCGGCGAGTTCGCGAGCATGTCCAGGTCGACATGTTCACCGCGGAGCCTGGCCCGATGGGCGTCGCGGGGCCCCAAGTCTCGGCGGCTGTTCGCCAGATGGTCGAGGGCAAGGGAATCAACTACCACCCCGAGCATCAGGTGACTCGTGTCGACCCGTCTGCGCGCACCATCCAGTTCTCCAATGGAGCGGCCGCGTCCTACGACTTGCTCGGATTCGTTCCGCCGCATCACGTGCCCCAGGTGGTGAGCAGATCGGGTCTGTGCGCGGAGGGCGGATGGATCGAAGTGGATCGCCACACTTTCGCGACCCGCTTTCCAAACGTCTACGCCATCGGCGACGTCACCTCGGTCCCGCTCAAGATGGGCAAGCCGCTTCCGAAGGCGGGCGTCTTCGCGCACTCCGCGGCCCAGGTGGTCGCCAAGAACATCGTTCGAGCGATCACCGGCCGCGGGGCCGAGGCTCGCTTCACCGGGTTCGGCGAGTGCTTCATCGAGGCGGGCGACGGGAAGGCCGGATTTGGGAAGGGCGACTTCTATGGCGAGCCGCTGCCCACCGTCGCTGTCCAGGCCCCGTCCCGTCGCTGGCATCTCGGCAAGGTGTTGCTTGAGCAATCCTGGCTCCGAGGCTGGATGTAGTCGCTCAAGGCTCGAACTTCGACCATGTCATCCACGTACACGAACCAATCAGGGAGAGGCTTGCCAGTGGACAAGACGCATCGTGCATCGTGGCTGCTGATGGCCCTCGTCACGCTCTTCGCGATCGGTTGGCTCATGGCTTTCGGGCCCGTGAGCGGGCGTGCCGGTGGAACCCAGTTGGCTTCGAGCGCGGCCGACCGACCGGACAGCGCCGATTCGGGAGCGGCGGATTCAGTGGCACCGGTCGCGAAATCGATCCCGGAGGCGAGCCTGATCCACGTCAAGGAGTTCGGGGAGGCGCTCGCAGGCCCAGTTGCGCAGCGCCCCGCTGTGCTGCACGTCGGTTACCACGTCCTCTACCGAGGTGGACACATCGCCGGCTCGCGATACTTTGGCCTGCCTCGAAACCCGAGGGCCTGCAGGCCCTGCGCGACGCAGTCCGGAAGCTGCCGCGGACGAAGCCGGTCGTCCTGTACTGCGGCTGCTGTCCGTGGACCGACTGCCCAAACATGCGGCCCGCATACGCAGCGATGGCGTCTACCGGCAGGGCCGTCAAGATTCTTTACATCGCACAGAACCTCCAGAAGGACTGGATCGATGCCGGTCTGCCGACGGAAAGCGGAGACAAGTGATGTCGTTCGGATCCCGCGCAGCGGTCTGGTGGACCGCGGGCCCTGGTCCGGCAGGCAACTGATAGACCGCGAACCCTCCAGTTGCCGTTCCTAAACCGCGTGCCGCTGGTTCGACTCCAGCCGGGGCCACCAACTCGATCGCCGCGACCACACCGGCTGAATGCGGGCGATTTCGCTAGGAGCCACCGGAATCCGCGCAGTAGGGTCACGCCTCTGTGCCCCGAACGAGGAGTTGAACCCTCGGATCCACATCTCGCACGTTGCCCTCTCACCGAGCAGGAGTTCCCCGTGTCCTTGTCACCCGTGCGTCTGGCTGGCCTCGCCATGCTGTCCGTCCTCTCGCTGGTCGGCGGGGTGATCAGCGCCCAGGCCACGTCCGTCACCTACAGCGTGACGACGAGTCTCTCGCCCTTCCTCAACGCCCCCTATACGTTCCCGGCAACGCCAGTGCCCAAGTTCGACATGCCGGACCAGTGCCTGTCGTCCGTGTGCGTGCGACTCGAGGGCCAGCAGTTCGGCTTCATCAGCATCGAGAACTTCGACGCCAGCCCCAAGATCGTGAACGTCACGTGGAGCGCCAAGTACGACCTGCTCCGGCCGAGCCTGACGCCGCTGCTCACGGTGACGCCGAGCCTGCTCAAGTCGTATTCCCTTTCGGCGTTCGACGGCGGTGTGGACTACGCAGGGACGTCGGGCGTGACCGAGTCGGGCCTGTTCGCGACCGCCGAGGACAGCACCTGTGTCACGGCACCGGCCGACCTGGCGCTCTTCACGGGGCCGGGCAGCATCAGCCTGCCGTGCACCGTGGCCAACACGTCCACACACAACGGTGCGAACAGCTGGTCGTTCGGCATCCAGGCGGCGGCGATCATCAATGTCACCTACAACTACTCGCCGTGCGCCACGCCCACGCGTGCCACGACCTGGGGCCGTGTGAAGCTGCTCTATCGGTGATCGGGAGCCGGCCGCCAGCCTGAAGGAGAAGCGCGGTGCCTGAACCCAAGACGAAGAAGACCACCGCCAGCGTGCAGGCCTTTCTTAAGAAGGCGGCGAAGGGCGATCGCTACGACGCGTGTCAGTTCCTTCTCGAGACGTTCGAGCAGGCGACCAATGACAAGGCAGCGATGTGGGGCCCCGCCATCGTCGGCGTGGGCGCCGAAACGATGACCTACGCGAATGGCGACCAGCGCGACTGGCCGATTGGCGGATTCTCGCCTCGGGCGCAGAACATCGTGCTCTATGGCATGCAGGCGTCCCCCAGGCACGCCACCCTGATGAAGAAGATCGGGAAGGCGACGATGCGTGGGGGATGCATGTACATCAAATCGCTCGAAGGCGTCGATCAGCAGGTTCTGGCCGAAATGATCACAACCGCCATGGCCGCCAAGGTGCAGCGCTACCCTTCGAAGGCGAGGAAGAAGTAGCCGCGTATCTCCGAGCCCGCAATCAACCTCGAAGTCGTTCCACGTCGCGCAATGGGGGCTCACCAAAGAGGCGCTTGTACTCCCGGCTGAAGTGGGATGCGTCGTCGTAACCCACCTCGTATCCGGCAGTGGCGGCGTCAAAGTCGCCGGCGAGGAGAAGCCGCCGGGCCTCCTGAAGCCTGAGCGTCGAGGCGATGGTGCTTCGGGAGCCCTGGTTCGTTGTGCCAGACTCGGGTCCGCGAGCGGGATGACATGCTTCCGGGTCAGTGCTGCGCGAGAGCGGCCGGGTTCCGGCAGCCGTGGCACCTCCGGTAGAGTGGCGCCCATGTCACCCATGGAGAGGATCTACGATCCGATCACTCGCGGCCGACTCCAGCAGCTGGCCGAGGCCGGTTTCGGAGACATGATCAAGGCGGTGGTCGATTGCCGGCGCCGGGTGATGGCGGTCGGAGGCGAGATGCACGCCGATGAGGAACAGTGGCTGCTCGACAACGGCTCGCAGCAGGCCGACCTCTGGGGCATCAACCTGTACCCGGCAGATGCGTCGGAGGGCTGGATCGAGTTCGACTCGATGATCAACGTGCGCCCCGCGCGGGGCAATCCGAGTCGCGGCGTCGAGAGCGCAGAGGTGCGCGATCTCATCCGTGCGATCGTCGCGGAGCTGATTCGGCCATGAGCTTCCATCACGTCGCCCTTGCGGCGGGTCGCTGGCACACCCTGTCGCTGATGGAACAGATGGGCAATGCCGGCAGTGAGGTCTCGCGCGCCCTGCGCGCACGCAGCAACGGGAACCCGGCCCGGGAACGAGCGGCCCTCGATCGTTTTCTGGAACTCATGGACCTGACGATCTCCGACCCGCGCCTCGCGGGCCGTCGCAAGGAACCCTGCCGCGTGCGGGAAGTCGTGTGCGACTACTTTCTCGGCGGAAATGTCTACCGCTCGACGCCCGACTCTCTCAATCGGTACTTCATGCCCTACGCGGTCGCCGCAAGGCGGGAGTGACCACCCCCCTCACCCCTCGTCGCCTCGGTCGATCCCCAGCTCCGAGTCAAAGTTCTCGAGCACAGTCATCTGGATCCAGCTCTGCACTTCGACGGCCTCGGCGCACATCAATCCGTCGGTCACTCGCGCGTATCCCCCACAGGTCTTCAGCGTGCGAGACGTCGCTCCTGCGCCAAGCGGAACGCGACGCGCGGCGATCACTTCGTTCGTCTGGTGCGACCACAGGATTGCAAAGGCCGGATCGATTGTTCCCGCGTCGACGATCGGCGCGCGGTGACGAGATTGCGGCCGGGCGCCGCACCGGTTCCTACTCGACCATCTGCAGGCCCTCCGCCTTGCGCCGCCTCAAAGCGATACTCTGCGCGACAATCGCCTTTACCGTGGATCATCCATGCGGCGGGACGCCTTCCGCACCTTTGCCACGCGCTCCGCTTCGCGACGGACGAGGTCATCGGTCACCCGCGCGTAGCGCATGGTCGTGCTGAGGTCGCGGTGTCCCAGGATCTGCTGCAGTACAGCCAGGTTGCCGCCAGCCTCCAGCCACCGGATCGCGAACGTGTGCCGGCAGCGGTGCACGTGGAAGCCGGTGATGTCGCTCACCCGTCTCACACGACGTGAGAACGAGCCGGGGCTTCGCGGCGAGAACGGATTGAGGGGGCCATCGATCTCGCCGATCTCCTCGATCAACCCGGGGGAGAGCGGCACGCGCCGCACACGGCCCGACTTGGTGTGCGCGATCTCGAGCAGACTGCCGCGCACGTCGTGGCGCGTCACCTGGCAGGACTCGGCCCAGCGGAGCCCGGTCTCGAGCAGCAGCCGCAGCACGAATCCGGCGCGGCCGGGGAACCGCACGAGATGCGCGACCTCGGGCTCGCTCAAGCCGCGCGCCAGTGTCTCCGCGATCCGCGGCATCACGCGGGCGGGGAATGGCGTGCGCTCGAGGATGCCGGCGTCGACCGCCCACCTCAGGAAGCACCGCAGGTCGCTCAACACGTGCATCACCGTGTAGGGGCTCAAGTGATGATCGTGCTCAAGTTCGAGCCGGAACTTGCGGATGTGGTCGCCGGACAGTCGACGCAGCGAGATGTGAAGCAGCGAGCCCGCGACGTAGCGCGTGAACCGACACGCGGCGAGCCGCTGGCCCTTCACGTTTCTGGCGGTCGCGACGTAGGTCTCCAGCCACCGCCAGCCAGCCTCGTACCAGGTGGGCTCGCGCTCAGGCGTCGGCAGGGACAACTGCAGGCCCCGCGGGTTCCCGGGTCTCCGGCACCTGTTGCGCATGGCGACACCTCCGGCAGGGGCGTTGACACACGCGCGCCAAGAATGGGCCAGGCCCCAACCCGTGATGCGCGCGCCCCCACTCACACTGCACGTCCGGGGCCGCATCCTCTAGACTCTTCACCTCACAATCCTGCTGTCGAAGGCGGCCAGTCCCCCCGGCTGACTCGAAGCCATGGAAGCATCTCGATCGAGCACCGGAGGTCCGTGGCATGAGCCTGCTCACCCAGCGCCTATATGGCTACGTCGTCGCCCTCGCACTCTCGCTGCTGCTTGTCACCGCAGGCATCTCGCTCGCCCAGAGTGTGGACACGACGCTGTGGGTGGCGAATTCCCAGGTGCTGTCCTTCGTGCGCGACGGTGGACTGCTCTACATCGGCGGCAGCTTCAACCATGTCGGCCCACCCACCGGGGGTGGTGTCGCGATCGATGCGGGAACGGGTGCTATTCAGCAGCCGTACCCCAAGGTGATCGGGACCGTCTTTGCCATCGCCGCGGACGGCAGCGGCGGCTGGTACCTGGGCGGCATCTTCAGCTCGGTGCGCGGGCAGGCGCGCAACAATCTCGCTCACATCGACGCATCGGGAGCCCTGACGGCCTGGAACCCGAATGCCAACGCAACCGTCCGCGCACTCACGGTGAGCGGCGGCAGGGTCTACGTGGGCGGTGAGTTCACCCAGGTCGGCGGGCAGGGACGCGATCAGATCGCCGCCGTCGATGCGACGAGCGGCGTGCTCGAGGCGTGGAATCCCAACTCGAACAACATCGTCGAGTCGTTTGCCGTGAGCGGCGACACGATCTACGTCGCGGGCTCCTTCACCAGCATCGGCGGGCAGACACGCAATCGAATCGCGGCACTCGACGCCTTAAGCGGTGCGGCGCTGGCCTGGAATCCGAACTCCAACGGCGCCGTCAATGTGGTGGTCGCGAGCGGCGGCCTTGTCTATGCGGGCGGCTCCTTCACGACCATCGGCGGCCAGTCGCGAAGCCGGATCGCAGCACTCGACACCGCGACCGGACTCGCCACCGCCTGGAATCCGTCGGCGAACACCGCAGTGTTCGCCCTCGAGGTCAGCGGAAGCACGGTCTACGCGGGCGGCGGGTTCGTGACCATCGGCGGTCAGCCGCGCAGCTTCATCGCGGCACTCGATGCCAGCAGCGGTGCCGCGACGTCTTGGAATCCGGTGTCGAGCGGCGCGATCTTCGCTGTCGCGGTCGAAGGCGTCACGGTCTACGCGGGCGGGAATTTCGCGACGATCGGCGGTCAGACGCGCGCGCGGGTCGCGGCACTCGACGCGGTGAGCGGTGCCGCCACCGCGTGGAATCCGAACGCCGGCAATGGAGTCAACGCGGTGGCCGTGAGCGGCGGCATGGTCTACGTGGGCGGCGAGTTCACCAGCATCGGCGGACTGTCTCGCAACTCCCTCGCGGCACTCGATGTCGCGAGCGGTGCGGCCACCGCGTGGAATCCGAACGCGAACGGCGGTGTCAATGTGCTGGCCATGAACGGCAGCACGCTCTACGCGGGCGGGAGCTTCACGACGATCGGCGGACTGACGCGCAACCGGATCGCTGCGATCGACGCCGCGAGCGGCACTGCGACCACCTGGAATCCCAACGCGAACGCGAACGTCAACGCCCTGGTGGTGAGCGGCAGCACGCTCTACGCAGGCGGGAACTTCAGCTCGATCGGCGGGCAGACCCGCGGCGGGATTGCCGCGATCGATGCAACCAGCGGGGCGGCCACGCTCTGGAACCCGGTCGGAACCGGCCTGGTCAACGCGCTGCTGCTCAGCGGCGGAAAAGTCTACGTGGGCGGCACGTTCACGACCGTCGGCGGTCAGCCGCGCAACCGAATCGCGGCGATCGACGCATCCAGCGGTGCGGTCACGGCCTGGAACCCGAACTTCAACGGGGGCGTCAATGCCCTCGCCATGGGCGGCACCACGCTCTACGCCAGCGGCAGCTTCACCTTGCTCGGCGGTCTGGGTCGCAACCGGATCGCCGCAATCGATACCTCGACTGCCGCTCCGACCGCCTGGAATCCGAACTGCAACAACCTGGTCAGCGCTTTGGCGGTGGGAGGGAACACGGTCTACGCCGGCGGCACGTTCACCAGCATCGGCGGACAGGCGCGTACCAATCTGGCCGCCCTCGATGCGGCGACCGGCCTCGCCGTCAGCTGGAACCCGACCCCGAATCCCGACTTCACGGTCGGTGCGCTGAGCGTGATCGGAAGCACGGTTCTGGTCGGCGGGAACTTCACGAGCATCGCCGGACAACCTCAGTCCTGCCTGGCCACCTTCGGCGTTCATCAGTCGGTGTCGGTGGGTGACGGCCCGGGTGCCGTGCCCGGAACGATCACCGTGATGCCCAATCCCATCCGGTCGGCGGCACAGATCGAGTACGCGGTTGCGAGATCGGGTCGTGTGCGCCTCGAGATCCTCGACGTCACAGGTCGCGTCGTTCAGACTCTCGTCGATCGATTCCAGACTACCGGACGTCATGCGACCGCGTGGGATCATGCCGCGCGATTCTCCAGCGGCGTCTACTTTGTTCGAGTGATCGCGCCGGGTCAGACGGAGACGACCAAGCTCGCGATCGTGCGGTAAGCCGCAAGGGGAGGATCCCGTGATCAAGACCAAGCCGAAGCCGAAGGCCAAGACCACGTCGAAGGCGAGCAAGCCAGCCAAGTCCGTCACGGATTGGCGAGCAGAGACTCTCGACCGCATGCGCGAGCTGATCCTCGAAGCCGATCCCAAGATGACCGAGGAGCAGAAGTGGCGGAAGCCGTCGAATGCGATGAAGGGAGTCCCGGTCTGGTCGCACGACGGCATCGTCTGCACCGGGGAGTCCTACAAGAATGTCGTGAAGCTCACGTTCGCGCGCGGAGCCGGCGTCCCCGATCCCTCGCGTCTCTTCAACTCCAGCCTGGAAGGCAACACGCGGCGGGCGATCGACATCGCCGAAGGGGAGAAGATCGACGCGCGCGCGTTCAAGGCGCTGGTGAAGGCCGCGGTCGCCCTGAACGGCGCGTCGACGAAGAATCGGTAGGCCCTGAGACAACTTGCTTGCGAGGAACCCACCACTCGTCTTCAAGGGAGGTCCCAGTGAACTGGAATAAATGGATTCGGCAGACTCACCGCTGGCTGTCCATCGCCTTCACGTTGACCGTCATCGCCAACTTCGTCGTCATGGCGCGCGGGACACCTCCGGCCTGGGTCACCTACGCACCGCTGCTTCCGCTCGGCTTGCTGCTGTTCACGGGCCTCTACATGTTCGTGCTGCCGTACGTCACCAGGCGGCGCAGCGTGCAACGCGCCCAGTGACCGCGCGACCGGCCGCGGCGAAGGCCCGCAAGCCCGCGTCGCTGCCCAAGTCCGACGGGGACGCCGGCGTGAAGGCGTTCATCGCCAGCCTCGAACCCTGGCAGGCCGCCATCGCCAGGCGCGTCGATGCGCTCGTCGTGAAGCATGTGCCGCGTGTGAACAAGGCGATCCGGTGGCACTGCCCGTTCTACGGAGTAGAGGGGCAGGGCTGGTTCCTCGCCTGCAATGCCTTCCAGCGCCACATCAAATTCAGCTTCTTCAAGGGAAGCTCGCTCGAGCCCGCTCCGCCTATCGGCAAGTTCAAGGACGTGCGCTCACTCGATCTACGCGAGTCGGACAAGCTCGACGAGAA
Source organism: Candidatus Eisenbacteria bacterium (assembly GCA_013140805.1). Lineage (NCBI taxonomy): Bacteria > Candidatus Eiseniibacteriota > Candidatus Eiseniibacteriota bacterium. The sequence continues at coordinate 29,808 of JABFRW010000023.1, read as the reverse complement.
GCAGATGGCGGCCTGGATCAAACAGGCGGCCGCCATCCCCGGTTGGGACGGCGGAGCCAATCGCTACGGCGGAGCCAAGCTCTAGGAGGAGATCATGAAGAAGTCGGAAGCGCCCCAGGTCGAGTCGGCATCGAAGCTCATCTCCAAGCGAATCGCCGAACTCGGAGACTGGCGCGGGAAGACGCTCAGCCGAATGCGCAAGCTCATCAAGGCGGCGGATCCGAGCGTCGTCGAGGAGTGGAAGTGGATGGGCACGCCGATCTGGTCGCACGACGGCATCATCTGCACGGGCGAGACCTACACGAAGGTCGTGAAGCTGACCTTCGCCAGGGGTGCCTCGCTCAAGGATCCGAAGCGACTCTTCAACTCGAGCCTCGAAGGAAACGTCCGCCGCGCGATCGACATTCCCGAAGGTGAAGCGGTGAACGAGTCCTCGTTCAAGGCGCTCGTCCGCGAGGCGGTCGTCGCCAACCTTTCCGGCACCACGTAAGTTCGGATCGGACGACCAGTGGCGGCGACCAAGTTAAGCACGATCCAACACACATCATGAATGGCATATTCAGCGGACGCGTGATGCTGCGCTGGCTAGAATGCGACGTCTCAACCGCGATAGCCGATAGATCGACGACGGGCACACACTAGTTTCGTAGCGTAGCGATCCACGCTTTCCCCCGCTGCCCTCACCCCTTGAAGGAGCTCTGAGCGTGCTGCGTTCGACCCTGACCGCGCTGTTGATGACTTGGCTCACCGGTACTGCCTTCAGTCAGAACCTCATCGACTTTCACCCGGCTGCTACCTTCGGCGTCGGGGGCAAGCCCGCGGGCGGCGTGTTGTTCGACTTCACTGGCGATGGCTCACTCGATCTCGCGATTTCGAGCGACAACCCCAACAAGATCGAGTTCTTCGCGAATCAAGGCGACGGCACGTTTGGGGCTCCGGTCGCATTGCTGACCGGGAATGAGACGGGCCCCGAAGGTCTGGCGGCCGGAGACTTCAATGCCGACGGACATCTTGATCTCGTCGTCGCGCTGTTCGGCACCAGCAGCGTTCAGCTCGTTTTGGGTGACGGCGCGGGAAACTTCACGCTGGGACCCTCTGCCACCGTGGGCGTTGAACCGAGTGTCGTCGTCACCGCGGACTTGAACGGAGACGGATTCGTGGACGCCGCGGTCAACAATCGCGTTTCCGGTGACATGTCGGTGATTCTCAACAATGGGGCGGGAGGGTTGCTGAGCGCAGTCACATACCCGGTCGGCGACCAGACGCGATGCATCGCGGTCGGCGATTTCTCGGGTGACGGCGTTCCGGATCTTGCGGTCAGCGCTCGCGACAGCCGCAGGGTGCGGCTCTTTAAGAACATTGGCGGAGGCGCCTTCCAGATCTTCCGCGATCTGTCGATGGGATCCATCCTCAAGCCGCAGGGCGTGGCGATGGCCGATCTCGACGGGGACGGCGCGCTCGACCTGGTGACCGCATCGTCCGGGACGACTCCGGGGCAGGAGCACCCGAGCGTCTTCCTTCAAAACAATGGCGGTCGACCGAACATCTGGGTGGGTCCGGTCAACGGGACAGCCCTGCCGGGAGTAGAGCCGACCGGCATCGCCGCTGCCGATTTCGACCTCGACGGGCTCATCGACGTGGCAACTGCGAACGCCGCTACCAACAACGTCTCAGCAAACAAGAATGGCGGCATCGGCATCTTCACGATCCCGAATGTGTTCGCCGTCGGCTCCAATCCCAGTATCCAAGTTCTTCTGACCGGCGACATCGACCGCAATGGCGCACCCGATCTGGTAACGATCAATGAAGACAGTGAAGACGTCTCGGTCCTGCTGAATCGGATGCAGGGAACCGTGTCGGTCCGGAGCCCGAATCCGGGCCGAGGCCCTCATCTACTACACCCGGCGAGCCCGAATCCGCTCACATCCTCGACGTCGCTCGACTTCGACCTTCCGGTTGCGGCGAGCGTTCACATGGCGATCTACGACGTGACGGGGCGAAGCGTTCGCACGCTGGAACGCCGCGCGTTGGCGGCCGGCCGTCATCGCGTGACGTGGGACGGCACGGCGGACCACGGTGGCCAGCTGCCCGCCGGCGTCTACCTGGCGCGGCTCTCTGCGGGTGACCGAGTCGAAACTCAGCGGATTGTTCTGGCGCGCTGATATGGAGCGACCCTAGTTCAAGACGATGATCGAGGCGGCGGTGCTGGCGTGGGTCGTCCTCGAGGGTCCCGTCGTCCTCGCGCCCAACAGCGGCGAGGCGTCAGGCCAGCTCCGAGCGCTTAACGATCTGGCGTCCGCGCGATTGACCCCAGGCGCGCTGCCCCTCTACCGTGCCGAGCATGCGAGTCGGGACCCTCTCTCAGTTGTGGCGCTATCCCGTCAAGAGCATGGGCGGGGAGCGCCTGGACACTGCCGCGTTGTCCCTGCGCGGCATCCCAGGTGATCGCGGCTGGGCGGTGTTCGACGAGTCGCGAAGTGGAGTGACGACCGCCAAGCGCCTGCCGCCGCTGCGCGCTTGCCGCGCGCGCTACCCGAGCGAACCCGACTCGCGCCTCGGATCACCGCCCGCCGAGATCACCCTTCCGGATGGGACCATGGTCTCGACGGATTCGGCCGAGGCGACTCTCCGGCTCGGCGAACTGCTCGGACGCGCGGTCTCACTCTGCCCCCTAGGACCCGCCGGAAGCGAAGCAGCCCCACGCATCACGGCGGCGGGAGAGTCGCCTGACACGATCCGCGCGCTGATGGGGATCCTGCCGGGTGAGCCGGAAGCCGACCTGAGCGCATTCACCCCCGAGCGACTGCGCTTGCTGCGCCACGGCAACTTCTTCGACGCGTACTCGATTCACCTCATCACCCGCACTACCTTGCGAACTCTCTCGCGTCTCGCCCCGGAGTCCGACTGGGACGAGCGCCGCTTTCGCGCCAACCTGCTGGTCGAGAGCGACGACGACGGCTACCCCGAGCTCGCGTGGGTGGGGCGGCGCCTGCGCGTTGGCACGGCGCTGATCGAAGTGGTCATGGGCTGCCCGCGGTGCGTCATGGTTACGCTTCCGGAAGACGACCTGCCCCAGGATCACCGCATCATGCGAACGCTGGTGCGCGAGACGCGCCACACCGCGGGGATCTACGCGAGCGTGGTGGAGGAAGGCGGCGTGCGGGAGGGAGACCCCGTCGAAGTCCTCGACTGATCTCGTCGTGAGTAGAGCCGGGGTCCCAAGCCGACAATCTCGACCGCTGTCGCCGACCACGCTTCCGCCTTCGCCAGTGCCGGAACTGCACACGATCGACCTCGCGCTACGGTAGCGGGCTCGCGCAACAGCTGTACACCGGGCTGGAGTGCTGGGCAGCCGAGAACGGCTCCAAATGGCTGCGGCTCGGCGTGATGGTTGGCAACGCCCGCGAGGAGCGACTCTGGGTGTCGCGCGGGTATCTCGAGACGCGCACCCGGCCGGTCGGGTAAGCAGGGTCTCTCGCGGAGCCGACGGGCGCGCGTTGCCCAGGGATTGCGGGGTTGAGACCATTACGGATGCGCGAGTTCAGGTCGAAGAGCTGTCGGCCGAAAATCCTTATTGACTAACATGTCCGATCAGACATAGCCTTCGAGTGCATGGATGCGCACGACAAACTGATCGTCTGGCTTCATGGTGACGTCAAAACACCTCCGTTCTCTCGAGAGGCCCGGATCGAAGCCGGAGTCCTGCTACGGCGACTTCAGCGCGGAAAAAAGCTCTCCCTGCCCCAGTCGAGGCCAATGCCTGTGATTGGGCACAACTGTCACGAGCTTCGGATCGTCGACAGACAAGTGACCTGGCGGATCGTGCTCTCGGTTCAGGCCGATGCGATCGTGATGCTCGATGTTTTCGCCAAGAAGACCGGACAAACCCCCGATCACGTGGTGAGCACCTGCAAGCGTCGGCTCAGGGCTTACAACGCGAACGATTGACCCAGGAGCGATCGTGAACTCCACGAAGCGAAAGCGGCTCGAGTCCGCTGGCTGGAAGTTTGGAACTGCAGGTGAGTTCCTGGGCCTGTCACCCGAGGAAGCGCACATCGTCGAGCTGAAGCTGGCGCTGGCCGACTCTCTCCGGCGCCATCGAGAGAAGCAGCACCTCACTCAGCTTGCTCTTGCCAAGAAGTTGGGGTCCAGCCAGTCGAGAATTGCCAAGTTGGAATCCGGCGCACCTGGCGTCTCCATGGATCTCCTGTTCCGAGCGCTATTCGCTGCCGGCGCGACCCCCGCTGACATCGCGCGCGAGCTGCGGCCCAAGAAGCGCGCCGCGGCGTAGCGTTCACCCGGACTCCCAACGGGTTCGCCGAACTGAGTTCGCCACACGCGCGGCCTCGAGCCAGCGCATTGCGAGCGTGTGCCGGCAGCGCTGTACGTGGAAGTCGGCAATGCCAGTCCTAAGCGTCGTCCTCGTGATGTGCTCCCGCCGCCGAACCCGTAGGATGCCGGCGGAGGTGCGCGAGGTGAAGATCAATTCAGTCGAATTCGTGATGAGTGCGGGCAATGCGCGCGAGTGCCCCGAGGGCGCGTTGCCCGAGATCGCCGTGTCGGGGAGATCGAACGTGGGGAAGTCCTCGCTCATGAACTCGCTGTTCGGGCGCAAGGACCTGGTGATGGTGTCCGCCACACCCGGCAAGACGCAGCGCCTGAACTATTTCCTGGTCAACGAGAAGTTCCACATCGTCGACCTGCCCGGCTACGGGTTTGCGAAGGCGCCGCCCAAGGTGCGCGAGCAATGGGCCCGCATGATGCAGGAGTTCCTGCGCACGCGTCGCCAGCTCGTCGCGATGATCCAGCTCGTCGACGTTCGTCACGACCCTTCGCGCGAGGATCGCGAGATGGTGCGGTGGCTGCTCGACGAGCGCATGCCCTTCTGCCTGGTCGCGACCAAGACCGACAAGCTGGCTTCGAGCAAGCGAGAACCAGCCATGCGCGCGATCGCGACGACGCTCGAATTGCCGGCGGATCAGCCGATGGTGGGCTATTCGAGCCACGCCGGAGAGGGACGCCCCGCGTTGCTCGCATGGGTCGGGCAAGCGCTTTCGGCTGGCGAGTAATGAGCACGACTGCAACTCAGGCAAAACCGCAGGGCCTCGCGCTGTTGCTCGACTGGCGCCGCATCCGGTTCACGCTGATCCTCTCGATCGCATTCGGCCTGCTGTTCAGCTTCGGCTGGACGTCGGGGCTGCCCTCGCTCCTGATCCGCACGGTTCTGCTGGGCCTGCTCGCGATGCTTGCGTTCGGACTGTTCGAGCAGTGGCCGAAGCGGCTGCCCCGGTGGCTCGCGCGCTGGGTGCTGCAGGTGGTGGCCGTCGCGGCGACCATGCCGAGCGCCACCTTGTGGATCTACATCCTCTCGACCGCACCCGGCGCGCCGCCATTCTGGAAGGACTCCGATCGCCTCAGTGGCTTCGGGTTGCTCACGGTGCTCGGGCTGCTGCTGGCACCTTGGGTGGCGCTCGGGGCAGTGGTGCGACAGAAAGATGCGCTGGCGCGCCATCAGGCGCTGGCCTTCGAACTGGAGCGCACCAAGCTCGAGGGCCAGGCGGTGGATGCGCGGCTCCGCCTGTTGCAGGCGCAGGTCACTCCGCACTTTCTGTTCAACACGCTGGCGAATGTCCAGGAGCTGGTCGACTCAGGGTCGCCGCAGGCCGCCATCGTGCTGCGTAGTCTCGTCGCCTATCTGCGTGCATCGGTACCGCGGCTGAACGAGACGGCCACCACACTCGGTCAGGAGCTTCAGCTGGTGCAGGCGTACCTCGAGCTGATGCACATGCGCATGCCCGATCGGCTTCAGTTCGCGGTGCACGTCGATGACACCGCACTCGCGCTGAGCTGTCCGCCGATGACGTTGCTGACGCTGGTCGAGAACGCGGTGCGCCACGGCGTCGACCCGAGCGAAGAAGGCGGCCGCATCGACATTCACCTGCAACGGCGCGGCGAGCGCTGCGTCCTGCAGGTCGTCGACACCGGCGCAGGCCTGCGGCAGTCGGTCGGCGGACTCGGGACCGGACTCTCCACGCTGCGCGAGCGACTTCAACTGGCGTTCGCCGGAGATGCACAGCTGCGCGTGAGCGCACAGCATCCGCGGGGCGTGTGCGCCGAAGTCGAATTCCCCGCGCGCGGCACGGCGACCTCATGAGCCCGCACCCAACCGCGCTGATCGCCGACGACGAGCCGCTGCTGCGCGAGGCCCTGGCGCGCCAGCTCGCTCAGGCATGGCCCGAGCTCGAGGTGGTCGCTCAGGCGCGCAATGGACGCGAGGCGATCAAGCTGTTCGAGTCATTCGAGCCCGACGTCTGCTTTCTCGACGTTCACATGCCGGGCATGTCCGGCGTCGAGGCAGCGCACCAGATCGGTCGCCGCGCGCATCTGGTGTTCGTCACCGCTTACGACCAGTACGCCGTGCAGGCGTTCGCGCAGGGTGTGCTGGACTATCTCGTGAAGCCGGTCGAGCAGGAGCGCCTGACCGAGACCGTGGCGCGCCTGAAGGAGCGGCTGCAGGCTGCACAGCCGGCGCCGAACACCGAGGCGCTGCTGCTGCAGCTCGCGGCGCAACTCGCGCAGCTCCAGAGCGGCGCGGATCCCGAGCCGTTGCGGTGGATTCGCGCGCAGGTCGGGGAGACGCTGCGCTTGATCCCGGTCGACGACATCGACTTTCTGCGCTCCGACACCAAGTACACGATGGTTGCGTGGCGCGACGAGGCCGGTGCGCCGGCCGAAGCGCTCGTTCGCATGGCGATCAAGGAGCTGGCGGCCCAGCTGGATCCCGCCCAGTTCGCGCAGGTGCATCGATCGGTGGTGGTCAATCTGCGCGCCATCAGTCACGTCACACGCGGTGAGAACGAAACGGCCGACGTCCACCTGAAGGGCCGCACGGAGGTGCTGCCGGTCAGTCGCAGCTACCTCCACCTGTTCCGCCAGATGTAAGCAGCCGCGGTTCGTCGGCCCAGAGCGTGCCTCACTCGCCTCCGACCGCCACTGGTCGCAATCGACCACTGTCGTGCAACTCCACGCCCACACTCCCGCGTAACAAGCGCCGTCAGAGTCAGACGCGACGGGAGGGTGGCGATGCATGTGACGCAGGGTGCAATGCGCGCGAATCCGATGGGTGTCGCACCTCGCCGCGGTGCGGCCGATGCAACGGTCGTGACGGAGCTGGTCGCACTGCTTGAGCGCCTCGGGGTGAAGGAAGCGTTTGGCGTCTCGGGCGGCGCGATGGCGGCCCTGTGGGACGCGATGTCATCCAGCTCGCTCGGCGTCTATCACTTCCGTCACGAGAACGGTGCCGCGTTCGCGGCCATCGAAGCGAGCTTCGCGAGTGGTCGGCCGACGGTGCTGTTCACGACCACCGGCCCGGGACTCACCAACGCCATGACGGGCATCGTGGCGGCCCGCGAAGAGCGCGCTCGCGTCATCGTCCTGTCCGCCTACACCTCGGCCTCGTCTCGGGGACGCTTCGCGATCCAGGAGACCTCTCGAAGCACCATGCCTGCTTCACTCTACGACGCCGGTCGAATGTTTCACTTCGCCTCGGTGGTCGAGGACACCCGACAGCTCGACGCGATCGAGAGCGGGCTCGCGGCCGGCCTGCGCCGCCGCGGCGGCTTCGTCGCTCACCTGGCTCTGGACAGCGCGGTACAGAGCGCACCTGCGGCCCGGTCGCAAGTGCTGTCGGCGGCCACCCCGGTGCCCGCGGATTCACCGACCCTCGCCAGAGTCGCCGACTGCGTGAATGCGCTCAGCGATGGTCCGTTCGCGATCTGGGTCGGCTTCGGCGCACGCGACGCGGCCGCCGAGGTCGCTGCACTGGCGCGCCGCATGCGCGCTCCGGTGATGTGCTCACCCCGCGGCAAGGGCATCTTCCCGGAAACCGATCCGCTGTTCGTGGGCGTGACCGGTCTGGCGGGACACTCATCGGTGATGCGGTACCTCGAAGACTTCAAGCCCCGGCGCCTGCTGGTTCTCGGTTCGCGGATCGGCGAGCCGACCTCGTTCTGGGATCGCCGATTCATCACGCCGGAGGGGTTCGTTCACATCGACGTGGATCCCGAGGTTCCGGGCGTTGCGTTCGGTACCGCACGCACGCTCGCGATCGTGGCCGACGTCGGCACGACGCTGCGGGAGGTGCTCGACACGCTGCGGCCGCCGAGCGACGGCGTGGCGCCGGAACTGCCGCATCCGCAGATCGAGCGGGTTCAAAAGCGCGGTGACGGACGGGTGCGCCCCGAAGCGCTCATGGATGCACTTCAGGACTGTGTGGTCGATCGCAGCGACGCGACGCTGTTGTCCGAGTCCGGCAATTCGTTCCTGTGGACGACGCACCGACTGCGCTTCGCCGAGCCGCACCGCTACCGGGTCAGCACCGGCGTGGGGGCGATGGGGCACGCGGCCGCGGGAGTGGTCGGTGCGGCGCTCGCGACCGGTCGGCGCGCGGTCGCCGTGGTCGGCGACGGCGCGCTGCTCATGACCAACGAGATCAATACGGCGGTCAAGTTCGGTGCGCCGGTCGCGTGGGTGGTGCTCAACGATGGCCGCTACGGCATGTGCGCCCAGGGTATGGAGGCACTCGGACTCGTGGCCGACGCCGCGTTTCCGCAGGTCGACTTCGCGGCGTTCGCGCGCGCGCAGGGTGCCCGGGCGGCGCGTGTCGACCACGAAGTGCAGCTCGACGGCGCGTTGGCCGAGGCGATGGCGGCGGATGGCCCGTTCGTGCTCGACGTTCGGATCGACCCGCAATGCAAGGCCCCGGCATCGCTTCGCAACGCGGCACTCGCCGAGCCACTCCCACCGAATCACGAGCGCGTCTTCCCGCAGACCAACGGGAACGGGAGCGGTCACTAGATGGAATCCAACACATTCACCGCCTCGATCTACGCGCAGACGCCGTCATCGCGAGCGTTCGCGTACTTGCGACGCCTGCAGAACCTCGACGAGTGGACGCTGGGCAGTCGCATGACGACGCGCATCGACGACGACACCTTCATGGGCACGGCGTCGGGCTACCAGTCCATGCTGTGCTATCACGTGCGAACACTCGAGCATCCGCGGCTCGCCGCGATCGAGTGGCAGTGCGGCTACCGCTATCGCGAGTACTTCAAGCAGTACCCGGTGTTCGTGTTTCCTTCGCAGTACGTGAACCCGCACGGCGACGAAGCCGGCAGCTATGTCCACTGGGTCAGCGTGATCGACCCCGCGCGTCGCACCGAGATGATCATGCAGGGAATCGCGGCGGTGCATCACTACGAAGCGCGGGGGCTCAAGGCGGCACTCGAGCGAGGCGAGAGCCTGGCGGCGCCGGCCGCCGGCCGTTACTCGGTGCTCTCGGACACCCTATGGGTCGACGCTCCGATGGCCATGGCCCGCGAGCTGCTCGCCGATCGCGAGGCCCTCGCGACATGGGCCCCGCTCTTTCGAGCTGTGGACGCCGGCGCGGGTTCGTTTCGCGATGAGTACGCGCGGCAGGTCCAGGTCGAGTTCACCGCGTGTGAACTGGGCGACTACGTTCTGATCGAGCACGACTACCACTATCGAGAGCTCGGCGAGCTGCAACGCTGCCCGATCGTGCTCATTCCTTGCGCGCGTGCGTTCGGCGCCGAGGCCCCGGGGTTCCTGCTCCACCGGATCGCGTTCGTTCGCAGCGACGGCTTTCAGAGCTACGGTCGCACGAGTTCCGTGGAGTTGTGCGCCGAGAGCATGGCGATCAAGCGCATGCTCGAAGCGAGAGCGGGAAACCCGGGCAGCTTTGCGCGGGGGATGAGCTACCGGCCTGCGCCGACTACGACCCCGCACGAGGTGGTGGCGTCACCGCCCGACCTGTTCGCCCCGGAGTTCGCGGCCGATCCCTACCCGCACTATCGCCGCATGCGAGACGAGTATCCGCTCCACTTTCACGCCCCGACTCGCGCATGGATCCTGAGCCGCTATGACGACGTGCGATTGGCGCTGACCCACCCCGCGTTCACGACCCGGAGCTACGCCGCGCAGACCGAGCCATTGCTCGGCAAGACGCTCATCCAGCTCGACGGTCGCGAGCACGCGCTCCAGCGGCAGCTCCTGACGCCGTCGTTTCGGGAGGGGAGCATTCGCGAGCGCTTCTCGGAGCTGATCGCCAGTGCGATCGACGAGCTGACGGGTGCGGTCGCGGCGCGCGGCGAGGCGGATCTGATCGGTCAGGTGGTGGTGCATCTTCCCGTGCGCATCATGGCGGGGTTGCTCGGCCTGCCCGCGCAAGACCGCGACCGGTTTCGCGAGTGGTACACCGCGCTGATTCAAGGAGCGCTCAATCTCGCCGGTGACCCGGGCATCGCGATCGCGGCGACCACGGCGCGCGATCAGCTCGATGCCTACCTGCGACCGCTGATCGTGGCGCGCCGCGAGCTCCCCGGCACCGATCTGATCTCCACGCTGGCGGCGACCACGGTCGAGGGCGATCGACTGACCGACGAGCAGATCATCCGATTCGCGATGCTCATGGTGTTCGCGGGTGGTGAGACCACCGAAAAGGGACTCGCGACCACGCTGCGCAACCTGCTCGCGCATCCCGACGCGCTGGCCGCCGTGCGACAGGATCGTTCACTGCTGCCGCGCGCGATCGCCGAGTCGTTTCGCTACACGGCGCCCACTCACATGGTGCCGCGTCAGACCTGCGAGGAGGTGACGGTCTCGGGGGGACTGCTTCCGGCGGGGGCCGAGGTCATGTGCTTTCTGGGCTCGGCCAACCGCGACGACCGCCGCTTCACCGACCCCGATCGCTTCGACATGGATCGACCCGAGGCCGACCCCAGGCGCGCGTTCACGGGTGCGGCCGACCATCTCGCGTTCGGAGGCGGAAGGCACTTCTGCCTGGGGGCCGTGCTGTCGCGCTTCGAGATCGAGGTGGCATTGAGCCGCATCTTCGATGCCTTGCCCGACCTGCGACTCGCAGGCGAGGTGCCGCCGCCCGATGTCGGGCTGTTCCTGCGCGGCCCGGCGACGCTTCCGGTTCGGTTCACCGCGCGGACCTAGCGCGTCACGCGGCGCGCTGAATCTCGCTCGAGTCGGTCGCCGCGGCGTGACCCTTCCGCGCCATGACGCCCCACGCTTTACGTTTGCGCATGGCGTTCCAGAGTCCGCGCACGCGAAACCACGCCATGAGCTGCCGGTAGCCGAGGTTCTCGAGCACCGCATACGCCATCAGAATCAGGAACTCGCGCCCGCGCGTGTAGCGTGGGCATACGACGGTCTCGAGTGCGAGTCCGAGCAGCGAGTTCACGATGCCTCCGGCCACGAACAGCGCCAGGTAGAGCAACGGGAACACCGAGTGCAGGTGCCCGGTCGCGACCAGCACCACCGTCAATGCCAGCCCGGTCAGTTCGATCACGGGACCGAACAGCTCGAACAGCAACTGCGACAGAAACGCGATGCCGTGGTGAATCGCGAAGCGCTCGGTCAGAAGGATCTGGCGATTGAGCCACAGCGACTCCGCCAGGCCCTGATGCCAGCGCCCGCGCTGGCGCGACAGGGTGCGAAGGTTCTCGGGCACTTCGGTCCATGCCACCGCACTGCCGACGAAACGCACCGCACGGCGGCGCCCGTTGCGCCGCGCCCAGCGCTGCAGTCGCATGATCAGCTCCATGTCTTCGCCGAGCGTGTCGGTACGAAAGCCGCCCACCGCGAGGACCGCGTCGCGTGAGAACAACCCGAGTGCGCCCGACACGATGAACAGGCTATCCATCAGATTCCAACCCATGCGTCCCGCCAGCATGCCGCGCAGGTACTCGACGGTCTGAAGCCGCACGAGTGCTCGCCTCGAGACTCGCGCCTTCACCATGCGACCGTGATCGAAGAGGCTGCCGTTGGCGGGTCGCACCACGCCCCCGGTCACGATCACCGAGGCGTCGAGATAGAAGGGGAGCGCCAGCTGAAGCAGCGTGTCGCGCTCCAGCATGGAGTCCGCGTCGATGGCGCAGAACAGCGGGTGGCGCGCCACCGCCAGCGCCATGTTGAGTGACTGCGCCTTGCCGCCGTTCACGGTGTCGAGCACCACCAGAAACGGATAGTCGGGCGAAGAGTAGACCCCGCGCACGCGTTCCTGAGGCACGCGTGCGCGCAGCGTGCGAAGGGAGGGGCGCAATCCGAACGCATCCACCATCGCCTGCAACGTGCCGTCTTTGGAGCCGTCGTTGACGACGATGATCTCGAACGACGGGTAACGCAGGTGCATGAGCGAGCGGATCGAGTCCACGATCGTCGGGCCTTCGTTGTAGGCCGGCACCAGAATGCTGATGGGTGGCGCCAGATCACCCTCGAACAGGCTCAAGCGATCCGAGACCTGCTGGCGGCGCAGCTCGCGCCTTGCATCCACGAACGCGAGCACTCCCAGCACGAAGTACTGAGCAAAGAGCAGTGCGCCGTAGATCAGAACGAACCGTCCGAACAGCCGATCGGAGAGCCGCAGCGCCACGTCACCCCACACGGCTGACTCCGCCAGGACTCTCGACGTCCCACTCGAGTGCCTGAAGCACTTCGCTCGCAGCGCCACGCGCATACGCGTCACCGCTCAGCGTGGCAATCAGGTCGAGTTGCGCGCGTCCGGTTGCACCCAGACTGCCCATGGCGTACGCGGCGTTGCGGCGCACCCACCACGAATGGTCGTTGAGGCACGGGGCGAGTGCGGCGACCGCCTCGCTCACACCGTGCCCGCCCAGCGCCCGCGCCGCCTGAGCGCGCACCTGCCAGGCCGCGTCCCTGAGTGCTGCGCACAACGGCCCGACCGACTCGGGCGCAGCCAGGCTTCCGAGCGCACGTGCGGCCGCGATCCGGGCTTCGAGCCCGCCCGAGCTCAGAAGCGCTTCGAGGGCTTCGCGCGACTCGACATCACGCCACAGTCCGAGCACATCCACCGCGGCCAGACCGCTCGGGCGTTCGAAGTCGGCGGCGGCGAGGCCGAAGCGCAAGGTCGGCAAACTCTCAGGGCCGAAGCGCTTGATGAGCGCCACCAGCTGGTGGCGGCTCAGCGGCGCGAGTGTCTCCGCGTGATCGAGGAGCCACACCAGTGCCGCGTGATCGTGAATGCGAGCCAGGGCGAGGGCCGCCATGAGCGTCACGGTCGAGGGCCCTGCGACCATGGCGCGGCGCAGCGGCTCGCGGTTCGCCGGGGCGTCGAGCATTCCCAGATGGCGGGCCGCCAGCGAGCGCGCCCACGTCCGCCCGCTCGCCAGCCGATGGCGTTCGCGTGCCACGTGTTCGAGGCCGCACAGCGCCTCGGACAGGTTCGTCCACTCGTCGCCCGCCACGCTGTCGGCAAACGTCTCGAGTGCCGCCCAGAACACCTCGGGTCGTGCCTGCGCCGCGATCGGTCGCAGCGCTTCGGCGTCGATCCGACCGGTGAGAAGGCGAGCGAACTGAAGCGCCAGCGCATGGCTCTCGGACGCGCGGCGCGCCTCGCGCCGCGAGGACCAGCGATGCCACAGCAGAAGCGCACACGCGAGCGCCACCGTCAGCGCGCACAACACCGCGAGTCCGATGGTCAGCAGCCGCGCGGCGCCACTGAATTCCATGGGACTCGATCCTTCGCGGTCGCGCTAGAGTCCCAACCGCAGCCCGAGCGCCGCGGTCAGGTAGCGGTAGGCGCCGGTGGTGGAGCTGGCGGCACTGTTCGACGCGCCGACCGATGCCACGATGCGGTGAAGCGGGGCCCAGGCACACTGCACATCGCCGGTCACGCGCCACGCCAGTTGTGTCGCAGCCTCTGCGCCAACCTGCTGGGAACCGACGCTCGCATTCAATCGGCCGGTCCAGGCACCTCGCGAATGCGCCAGCACGGTCCGCGCCTCGGCGAGCGCGAAACGGTCAGGGGAGAAGTACCCGACGCCGCTTCGCTCGTAGGCCAGCACTCGGCCGAGCACCCCGAAGGAACCCAGTCGCGCGAGCGGATGCATGACCGCGATCAGCACCGAGGTGCGACGGTTGCCGTCGCTCAGCCACGCCGCGCCGCCTCCGGCGCTCAACGAGAGCCGGGCACCGGGCTCGGCATCGATGCTTGCGTTCAGTTCGTCGACTTCGAGTCCGCTTCCGATCAGTGCCGCGGTTTCATCGAGTGGCGAATGCGCGAATCCTGCCCCGACGCTCAGCTGCCGAGACGCCCGAACGTTCATCGAAGCGCGGTAGGTCGAGAGAGACCGAGAGGCGGCGCCCGCGGGATCGAGCCAGCGCGTACCGCCTGCCAGCGTGAGTTGAGCACGGCCGCGGGCCGCCTCGAGGCCGGCTTCGCCGAACGTGCGGCTGGCGTCGCGAGCGGGATCGCTGGCGGCGAGCGAGCCACCCGAGAGCAACCCGCGCACTCCGTCGGCGATCGCGAACGAGGTCGTGACGGTTCGTGATCCGTTCACGTTGTGGTCCGAGTCCTCACTCACGCTGTAGTCGAGCTCGACCCTGGGACGCTGGGCGTGCTGCGCACGCTCGAGTCCCTGCCGCGCATCGGAGTCGTCGGGATCGAGCGAGAGCAAGGTGTGGTAGTCGGCGATCGACGCGTTCAGTCGCCCGGCCCACCCGAGCAGGCGCGCCTCGTCGAGCAGCAGCCCGGGGTCTCGTGGCTCGAGCTCGCGCGCCCGTGCGATCAGCACCAGCGCCGAGTCGAGCCGGCCCACCCTCGAGAGCAGCAACCCCAGGCGATGATTCGCGCGCACCGAACGCGGGTCGCGGGCCAGCACTTCGCGGTAGGCTCTGCGCGCCGCTTCGTCCTGCCCGGCGAAGTAGGCCGAGTCCGCGCGTGCGAGCTGCGCGGCGGGCTCGGTGGCGAGCAGCGTGATCACCAGCAGATCGAGCACGCTCATGGCGGTCCGTCGCGAGTGCCGAGCGTCGGTCCTGCGCTGCTCCACACCGCCTTCATCGAGTCGTAGACGGGCTTGAGACGCGCGTGAAAGACCGGCTCGCTCCACGGCTTCCAAGTCCAGGTGCGGAAGTCGTCGCGCCGCCAGCGAGCCTCGGCACCGAGCGGTGGCAGACTCCCCGCGACTTGCCCCGAATGCTTGAGCCGGGTGACGACGCCGATGTGGAAGCCTTCGGTGTGGGAGGTGCCGAAGTCGGCTCCTTGCGCGCGATGATCATCGAGCACCGTGGCGCTCGAGGGATCGGTCACGTTGAGCAACGCCCACGCGATCTGGATCTCGAGCACTCCTGCGCTCGCATCGTAGTACCAGTCCGAGAGCGTCGACTGATCCTCGCGGCCGAATCGCAGGCGCCCGCGTTCCCAGGTCTGGGCGGGGAAGAAGCGGCCGTCGCGACCGAAGCGCGCGCGATTGACGATCAGGTGCATCGCGTCGAACTGCCCGTCGGCGCGATTCCCCGTCACCGCCGGCCGATGGTAGAAGCCGCCCAGGTCGTCGCCCTCGCGAATCGCGGCTGGTCCCAGATACGGGTTGTAGTCGGGTGTGACGAGCAGCCGCGCGTCCTCGTGGCCGTTCAACTGCACGAGGAACTCGAATCCCAGATCGCTCGTGACTGGAAGCCCGGGCAGCGCATGCTGGCCCGAGTCGGGCTGGTAGGTATCGAGCGCGATCTGAACGCCGAGTGAGTCCCACGGAAACGCGCGGCCGCGAAGGCCGGGCAGTTCGATCGCCAGGTAGAGATTCGATGCATCGCTCCCCACGCCGAGCGATGACGGCTGCGCGGCGGTGGCGCCGGTGGGTCCGCTCGCAACGGTCGGGAGCGCGAGCCAGCGCGACACGTCGCCGCCGAGTGACGGCCCGTCGGCGGGCCCCGCGATCATGGCGAGCACGCCGTAGTTCTGCTCGGCGTCCATGCGGTTGTGCCAGCGCGGGGTGTGATCCCCGGGCAGCTCCAGATCGATCACCGCCCAGTTCTTCTTGAACCACTCATCGATCCACGCGAACAGGATGCCGCCCGCGCAGCCGCTCTCGCGGATCTCGCGCGTCAGTCGCGCGTCGATCTCTGCCATCGCGACTTCGTCGTGCCCGCCGTGCGACCACCCTTGAGGCTGCTGGTGCGCGAGCCCGCGACTCGACGGCACGCCGTACTCGGCGATTAGAAGCGGGATCCCGGCGAGGTGGCGCCGCAGCGCAGTGAGGTAGCCGAAGTAGTTCGACGGTCCTTCGCTCGAGTGCGCGCGACCGTAATCCGGCTCGTGAATCATGAAGTCCGGGTAGTAGGGATACGCGTGATAGCTCGCGAACCAGCCGGCAGGATTCGCGGCGGTTGGCCGAACGCGCAACGCATCGAGGCTCACGACGTCGTTGTCGTATTCGAGCTTCTGATACTCGATCGGGCGGCCGACCCGGGTGCGCCACTCGCGCTCTTCGGGCGTTGTCGCCTCGGTCGGGTGGTGGAGCGGATCGAGGGTCGGCCAGTTGGTGTAAGCGATCGGACGAATCGTGTGGTAGCGCTCGACCTCGGTCGTGAGCATCCAGTCGCACTGCTCGGCGGTCCACGCTTCCATCGCCGAACCGTCGGCCATCTCGAGATAGCGGCCGTCGTAGCGACGCTCACGGTGAGAGAGGGCCTCGAACGCCGCGACCGAGAACGGCTCCCATTCGCGCCCGATGACGTACGCCAGCGTCCAAGTGGAGACGTCGGCATCGTAACGACCCCGCGCGTGTCCGGGACTCGGGCGGATGTCCGCGTCACCGTGAATGGCGCCCAGCACGTCGCGCATCTCGTCGCGAAACGCGGCCTTCCACCTGGGGTCGTCGAAGTCGTCGCCCTCGGGCAGCTCGGCCCACACGCCGTGGATCAGCCACAGCGCGCGACTCGGGTGCGCGTGGTTCCACCCCGCCAGCGCGCGGTAGAACGCGGGCGGCAGAATGGTGTAGAGGCGCACGGTGTTCGCGTTCATGCCGGCGATGCGATCGAGCCATCCGGCGTAGACGAGCGAGTCGGTCGGGAACTCGGCGGGAAATCTTCCCGGGAGCGCCACGCCCAGATTGATGCCGTTGATGTAGAACAACTGCCAGCCGGCGGCGGTCGGGACCTCGAAGTGCTCACCGTGCGTTCGCGCTTGAGTGACGAGCTGCGCCGGTCGAGCGCGCGCCACGCGCGGAGCGAGATCCCAGTGGGGGCTCAGAGCATCGAGGATCGCTCTCGCGTCTGCATCGGTGGGCGCGAGTACTCGCACGCGGCGCGCCGCTCTCAGAGCCAGCGCATCGTGTCCATTGCGCCTCGCGGCGTGCATGAGTCCCTGCCAGGCGTCGACGTAGTTCGAGTCAGCGGCGACGACAGGTCGGAGCAGCGATTCGGCGCGCGCCGGCACACCGAGTCGCAGCCACGCATAGCCGAGCCCGACGCGCGCGTCGAGACCGTGCGGGCACTTCCGATCGGCGCGCTGGAACCGGGCCGCCGCGACCGCCATCGAGTCCGCTCGATACGCCCGCCATCCGGCATCGACCAGGTCGCCGACCTCGGGCGGACAGCGAACGGCCGCACGCGCCGGCGGAGCCGAAGCGAGGAGTGCAGCAAGCAGCACCCACGCGGCGCGCGATCGTGCCGCGAATGGAGCCCATGTGTTCGGCATGTCGAGACTCGCAACCAGCGATCACAACGCTCGCCGGGGGGCGCCGAGGGGCGCGACATCCGCGGCCAAAGGGCCGACGCGAATGCACGGAGTTCACCCGGGGTTTCGGCCGCTTCGGGGCCTCGGGTCAGCGAAATCTGGTCCGTGTCGCAAGCCAGCTCGTGTGTCGGCCGCCCCGCGTGACACGGGCGCGCACCGATCGCTCCTCGACTTGGAAGCCCGCCGCCTCGAGGCGCTGCGTGAAGCCGGGATCACCCTGCACCGACCACACGCCGAGGACTCCTCCCGACTTGAGCGCGTCGAACGCAACACGCAGCCCCGTCAATGAATAGAGCGCATCGTTCGCGCTTCGGGTGAGACCAGTCGGACCATTGTCCACATCCAGCAGAATCGCATCCAGTCCGGATCGTCCGGAGCGCATGGGCTCGGCGACGTCGCCCACGAACACCTCGACTCGCGGATCGTCGAGCGGCCGATCCGCCAGATGCGCCAGGGCACCGCGATTCCAGTCGACGACCGCGGGCACCAGTTCGGCGACCACGACTCGGGCCGTGGCAGGTAGGTGACGAAGTGCGGCCGCGAGCGTGAAGCCCATTCCCAGGCCACCGATCAGCACCCGCGGGTCCGGGTGATCCGCGATTCGTACGCATGTCCATTCGGCGAGTGCGGCTTCGGATCCATGTGCGCGACTGCCCATGAGTGCGCGCGAACCGACACGGATGACGTACTCGTCACCGCGGCGCTCGAGGATCATGGGGTCGGCCTGCCCCGGCACGATCGCTTCACCGAGTCGAACCCAGGGGATCACGAGATCGTCTTCCGGACCAGGGTGGGACCGCTTCGCACCCGGCAAGATACGCGTTGCCGGGTGCGAGTCGAATCAGACGTGCTCTCGGACCGCTCCTCGGAACGCGTCCTTGCCGGCGTCGATCGCGCCGCCGACTTCCTCGGCACGGTCCTTGACCATGTGCTTGATGTCGTCCACCCGATCTTTGGCCCCGTCCTTCAGCTTGCGGGCCGCTTCGCCGAGATGGCGACGCGTCTCCTCACCGGCCATCGGCGCGAGCATCAGAGCCAAACCGGCGCCCACTGCTGCGCCGAGCAGGAACCCCACCATCATCGAGCCACCTTTGTTCTCCGACATACTCGTCTCCTTGAATGGTGTTTGAGCCGTTGCGGCCACGCGTCTGCCATCGCTGCATCAGAAACTGAGCGCCGGCGCGAATGCCGCGCATGATTCCGACCGTCTGCGCGATCGGGCGTTCGACCTCGTCGAGCAGACTGCTGGCCAGGCCCGTGGCGCGATTCGTGAGCTGCTCGACCGCCGACACCCCGGATTCGGCCGAGCGAGTGATTCGGGAGAAGGCGTGGAGCAGTTCATCCGCCCGGTCTGACGTTCGCTGAACGTCTTCGAGCAGCGCGGGCAGCTTCCCGAGCGAGACATTGGCGTTCTCGATCAACGCCTTGGTCTGAAGCATCAGACGGATCGAGACCACCGCGACCGCGACCAGAGCAACAGTTACAATCAGAATGCAGATTTGTGCGAGCAGAGGCATTGGGATTTTCCCCTTTCCGCCGAGAATTGCTTGATTTGGACCGATGTTCGCGGTCGACTCGGTCCGCCGCTCGAGGTACTTCGCAACAACCACGCCAGCGCGGCATCGCGCCTCGCGACATCAAGCCCGGGAACATCCTCCACCACGACGGCCACGCGCTGGTGACCGACTTCGGAATCGCGCGCGCGCTGAGCGAGGCGGCGAGAGCGGGGCTCAGGAGCGCCGGCATCGCACGGCCAGGCGCGAGCGCTGCTCGCCGAGCTCGAGCGTCCGGATCGCACCGACTTCGTATGGCCGATGGGACTCGCGATGGCGCACGCGCACCTCAACGAACCCGACCGGGCGCTCGACTTGCTCGAGCGCGCCTACGAAGAGCGTGTGAGGTGGATGCCGTTGCTGGGGCGCGAGCCCGCGTTCGACGTGCTGCGAAACGCGCCGCGGTTCCGCGCACTGCTCGCGAAGATCGGGCCGGCGGCGATGCCGGCCCGATCTTGAGGTGCCTGAGCGGTGCGCGATCGCGTCAGTCGAGTCGCACCGCACGCTGCGTCATGATCCTTCCGCCGGTCTCGAGCCGGTAGAAGTAAACGCCGGCTCGGGTCGCACGCCCGTCGCGATCGCGTCCGTTCCACGTCATCTCGTGACGTCCCGCCGCGAGCAGGCCGTCGGCGAGCTGCGCGACCTCGCGACCCTGAACGTCGTAGACCGCGAGCCGCACCCGGCCCGCGGTGGGGAGCGCGAACGCGATGCGAGACGTTTCGCGAGTTGGATTAGGCGACGGCGCGGCCAGCTCGATCTGCGTCACCATTGCGACCGGCTCGACGCCCACCGTCATCGACGAGTTGCGGAAGTCGGTCTCGAACCAGCCATTCGCCTGCGGTGACTGCCACGGCTCGGTAGGCCAGTAGGGCGAACGCGAACGCACTCGCGAGCGCCAGCCGTAGCAGGTCGCGCGCTGCAGGCCGTTCACCGGCACCAGCGCGGCGCTGACGGCGCCTTCACCCGGAATCGGCGTGCCGAGCAGGTTCTCGGTCGTGAGTCCGCTCAGCACCGAAGCGTTCGCGGCCAGCGTCGCGGTCGGATTCAAGCGCCACTCCATGCGCACGCGCAGCCGTCCGCCGGCGCTGCGAAGCCGGTGGTACAGATAAACGCGGTTGGTGTTGTCGTTCATGCCCTGTGACGGAAGAACCTCCGTCACGCCGCCGTTGAGCAGTACGATCCGCCGGGTGATTGCGGTGGTACTGCCGAGGAATCCAGTGGCGGTGCCGTCGTTGAAGCCGAATACGTCGTCGCCCGGCGCACCGATCAGGAGGTCTCCGAAGCCATCGCCGTTCATGTCCATTCCGCCGGCGACCGAACCACCGAAGTTGGCGAACGACTCGCCGCCCGAGCGCGTGACCGGCCCCGACATCGTGAGCGGTCCACCCAGGAACACCGAGGCGGTCCCCTGATCCTGGGGGCCGAGATTGTCGGCGAACACCGCGCCGACCACGATGTCGCTGTAGCCGTCGCCGTTCATGTCGCCGGCGGTCGAAACCGCGGAACCGAACGCCGAACCCACTTCGCTCGACTGGAAAGTGAAGTAGGGCGTGGCCGAGATCGAGCCCGGCACGCCGGGGAACACGAACACCGCACCACAGTTGTTGCGCCCGTAGGCGCCGATCACCACGTCGCTCAGGCCATCTCGATTCACGTCGCCGGCAGATGAGACGGCGCTTCCCAGACTCCCGAAGTCATCGTCGCCCAGGTAGACGCGCAGCGGAGTCGACGAGACTCCCGACGCGGTGCCTGGAAACACCCACGCCTGGCCCGAATCCACGAGGAAGAACGGCCCGATCGGACTGTCGAATTGCGGAGCGCCGATCACGATGTCGCTGTAGCCGTCGCCGTTCACGTCGCCGGCCGAGGCCACCGAACCTCCGAACTGACCCGACTCCTGATTGCCTTCCAGAGTCAGCTGCGGCGTGGTCTGGATTCCAGCCGCGCTGCCCAGGAACACGTAGGCACGACCTTCGTCGTTCTCGCCGTGATTCTCGAGCACCGCGCCCACGATCACATCGGCGAAGCCGTCGCCGTTCACATCGCCCGCGGCCGCGACGCGATTGCCAAAGTGCGCACCCGGGTCACCGCTCCCGAACAGTTGCGTGCGAGGATGCGGCGATCCGGTCAGCCCGCTGGACGACCCGTAGTACACCCACGCGGTTCCGGTTCCGTCGTACTGATCCGCGCCCGCGATGATGTCGTCGTAGCCGTCGCCGTTGACGTCGCCCGCTTTGCTCACACACACGCCGAGCTGCGCCGAGGCCTGACCGCCGTAAGCCTGCCAGTCGACCACTCCGAGCGGTCCGGTGGGGCCGCCACGCACAACGAACGCCCCGCCCTCGGCGTTGAGCGTGTTGGTGAAGAACGGCGCGCCAACGATGATGTCGTCGTAGCCGTCCCCGTTCACGTCGCCCGCCGACGCCACCGACCAGCCATAGCTCGCGCCACTCTGAAACGTCGAGTAGGTGAACCACGGTGCCGCTGCGAGCAAGTCGGCCCCTCCGCGCCACACGAACACCTGGCCCTCTTCGGCCTGACCGTTGCTGTGGTACGGGGCTGAAACGATCCAGTCGCCGAACCCGTCGCCGTCCGAGTCTCCGGCAGTGCACACCGAGGTTCCGAGCTGCGCGCCGACCTCGCCGCTTTCGACCGCACCGAGGTCGGACGCCATGGTGAAGCCGAGACTGGTGTAGACCACCCACGCGCCCTCGTTCGACTGGCCGTTCGAGTAGTTCGGGGCGCCGATGATGACGTCGCCGAGTCCATCGCCGTTCACGTCGCCGGCCGAAGCGACCGCGGCGCCGAAGTGAGCATTGTTGCCGCCGATCGGCGAGGGTCCGCCGGCCGCCCAGAACGCAGTCGTCGAGAGCGTCGTCGATGTACCCGGGTAGAGATAGGCTGCCCCGCGATCGGGATCGCCACCCGAGTCGTGGTTCGGCGCGCCGACCAGCAGGTCGGCATAGCCGTCGGCGTTCACGTCGCCGGCGGGGGCGAGTGCGGCGCCGAAGCGCGCACCCGATTCGTCGCCGACCAGGAACGAGAAGGTGCTGCTCGGCGGCTGCGGCAGTCCGTCGGCCGTGCCCGAGCCGTACCAGATCACCACGTGACCCTGCTGGTAGCCGGGGATGCCGACCGCGACATCGCCGAAGCCGTCGGCGTTCACGTCACCGGCGCTGGCGACCGCTGCGCCGAGTTGCGAGGCGGCCGGGTAGTTGAGATCGCAGCCGTTCACCCACCAGCGATTGCTGCCGTCGAGCCCGGTGCCCGAGCCGAACAGCACCTCGGCGTAGCCGGCGACCACCGCGCATGCACTTCCGGGCCTCACGCCGCTCGGCGCCCCGACGATCACGTCGTCGAAGCCGTCACCATTGACGTCGCCGGCGGGTGCCACCGCACCGCCGAAGCCGTTGATCGAACGCGCCACCACCGTGATGTTCACGGTATCGAGGCCCCAGCCACGGCCATACATGATCTGGATCGAACCGCTGAGTGCGGTCGGCTGACCGATCACGATGTCGGCGAGCCCGTCGTTGTTCACGTCGCCGGCTGGCGCGATTTCCAGATTGATCGGAATGCCGGTTCGCACCCAGATCGGAGTCGTCGAGGTGCCGGATCCGGTGCCGAGGTAGAGCGCGAGCTGACCGTCGGCCGGCAGGACATCCTTGCCGCCGTAGGTGAGCACGTCACTCCAGCCGTCGCCGTTCACGTCGCCGGCGGTGCACACGCGCAGCCCGAACCGTCGCAGCGCAACGTTCGACTCGCGCGGCCAGCCGGACACCAGGGTGTGGGCGAACGCCGTGACCTGGGGCGTGTTCGGCTGCGAGAGCACAACGCTGCGGCCGTCGGGCGCCGGCGTCGTCCGTGACGAGAATCCGTTCAGGAACGCGTCGAGGCGCGCGGCGTCGGGGGAGCCGGCGGCCGCGAGGACCGGCAGCAGGAGGGACACACCGAGCAATGTCAGCGCGGCCCTCGGCACCCGCATCCATTTCCATGACGGTACCGACGGTCTGGCGAAGCGCGACGAGGATGACAGGCGCATGGAATCCTCCGGGCAGTGGGGTGAGCTTCACTACCGGGAACGCGGCGCGCTGGCTGCCGTCACACGCCGGGGCGGGATTCGCTGGGAGCGCGGCGTGAAACTCAGCCGCCCGCCATGGCCCCGATCACCAGAAAGGGCTCGGCTCCGCTCGTAACCGCCTCAGGGAGGGGAGCATCGGGCGATTCGAGCGACAGGTCCTCCTGGCAGGCGAAGAACCGCACGAACGCGCGGCGCTGCAGCGTGCCGTGGTCACGGATGGTTCCGCGCAGCACCGGAAAGCGGAGCTCGAGCGCGTCGAGCACCGCGCGCTGGGTCACCGGACCGGCGAGCTCGAGCCTCACCTCACCGTCGACACGCGCCAGGGTTCGCAAGTGGGCCGGAAGCACGATGCGGATCATTGCAGGGTCTGCACCTCCACCGACAGCACCGCCGGCAGATCGCGAACGATCGGAGCCCAGGTGTCACCGCCGTTCGGCGAGGCGTAGACCTGCCCGCCGGTGGTGCCGAAGTACACGCCGCAGTCATCCAGGTGGTCGACCGCCATCGCTTCGCGCAGCACGTTCACGTAGCAGTCGCTCTGCGGCAGCCCGTTCGTGAGCGCCTCCCACTCGTTGCCGCCGGTGCGGCTGCGATACACGCGCAGCTTGCCCTCGGGCGGATAGTGCTCGGAGTCGCTCTTGATCGGCACGACGTAGATGGTCTCGGGTTCATGCGCGTGAACATCGATCGGGAATCCGAAGTCGCTGGGCAGGTTGCCGCTCACTTCCACCCACGACTCGCCGCCGTCGTTGCTGCGCATCACGTCCCAGTGCTTCTGCATGAACAGCACGTCCGGGCGCGTCGGATGCATCGCGATCCGATGAACGCAATGGCCGACGTCGGCATTCGGATCCGGAAGTTCGTACAGCGACTTGAGTCCGCGGTTGATCGGGCGCCAGCTCTGCCCGGCGTCATCGGTGCGAAACACGCCGGCCGCCGAGATCGCGATGTACATGCGCGAGGGATTGGCAGGATCGAGCACGATCGTGTGCAGCCCCATGCCGCCCGCGCCCGGCTGCCACAGCGCGCCCTTCTGCGCGCGCAACCCGGGGAGTTCCTGCCAGCTCTTCCCGGCATCGGTCGAACGGAACAGCGCCGCGTCCTCGATGCCGGCATACACGGTGTCCGCGTCGGTGAGCGAGGGTTCGAGATGCCAGACGCGCTTGAACTCCCACGGATGCTGCGTGCCGTCGTACCACAGGTGCGTTCCCGGGGTGCCGTCGTACGGGAACGCATTGCCGACCGGCTCCCAGGTCTTGCCGCCGTCGTTCGAGCGCTGAATGACCTGACCGAACCAGCCACTGCATTGCGAAGCGTAGAGGCGGTTCGGATCCAGCGGCGAACCCTTGACGTGGTAGATCTCCCAGCCCGCGAAATGCGGTCCCTCGACTTTCCACCGGTCGCGCTTCGCATCCGAGGTGAGGACGAAGGCGCCCTTCTTGGTTCCGACCAGTACCCGCACGCCGCTCATCGCGAACTCCTTTCAGGACTTCTTCGAACCGCGACGGGCGATCAACGAGTCCAGGCTCCACTCGCCGGCGCCGCGCGCAGCCATGTAGAGAAACACGAAGCAGAAGAGCGCCGCCGCCACGCCGCCGTTCTGCACCGGCCAGGCGCCGTTGGGGGCGTGGAATTGCCAGTAAGCGACCGCCATCTCGCCGCACAGGATGAACGCGACCGGGCGCGTGAAGAGTCCGAGCATGATCGCGATGCCGCCGAAGAATTCGAGCGCCCCGCCAATTCCGACCTGCGTCATGAGCGGAGCGGGGACGCCGCCCGAACCGGGCATGCCGCCGAACCAGCCGGCCAACTTGGTTGCCCCCGCCTGAAAATACATCCAGCCCGTAACGGCGCGGAGCAAGAAGTAGCTGATCGATGTGGCGCGATTCAAGTTCATGGCGTTTCCCTCGGACTTCGACGCGGAGTGGCGGCGTCTGCAACGTCGCGCAGACTAGCGCATGCGGCCAGTTCGGCGCCGAACAACGCTCCGGTGCGTGCGGATCTTCCACGCGACGTTGAAGGTGGCGAGCGGCACCAGCGAGAGCAGCACGTAGAACGCGATCCCGGCCGCCAGCTGCATGCCGTTGTCGGCTACGAATGCGCGCAGCGCGCGGGTGAAGAGCGACCAGGCATGGTGCATGGCGGCTACGGCATCCGAGTGGCCTGCCATCCGACCGCGCGCCATTCACCTTTGCGCTTCATGAAGAAACCGGTGTTCAGGTAGCGCGCCACCTCGGTGCTGTCGCCGTGGGTCTGAGTGGCGATCAGTCGAAACGCCACCATCGCCGCGTCGCCATACTGCTGAACGCGGACCTCTTCGGCCGAGTAGACCGACACCGGCTCATCGGGTGGGGAAGGCGGCGTGGCGCTGACGTCTTTCATGATGTCGGTCTTGCCGATTCGGCGGCCGGACGAGCCGGTGTAGATGAGGTCGTCAGCCCAGAAGCGCTCGTGAATCGCTGCGTCGTTGCGCGAAGCACCGGCGAGGAATTGGGTGAGCAGCGAGGTCAGCTCGGCCGCCGCAGGGGCCGCCGCCGGGGTGGTGGTCGCGAGCAGTACAGCGAGTGCCAGATCCAGCACGGCAGGCATCATGTCGGGCTCCTGGGTCCAAGAGGGCGCTGAGGGTCGCAGCGTAGCGCAACCGTTCAGACTCGGCTCACGCCGGACCTCCGCAGTGCCGATGACCCTGCCACGTCAGGAGGTCGAACATGGACACCGGAACCGGACTTGGTATGGGAATGGGATTCTTCTCGACCATGCTGGGGCTGTGCGCCCTGATGATCACCTCGAACTGGATCGTATTCGAGAAGGCGGGGCAGGCCGGATGGAAGGCGCTGATCCCGATCTACGGTGCGGTCGTCTTCATGCGGATTCTCGAGCGGCCGTGGTGGTGGGTGCTGTGGCTGTGCGTGCCGCTTCTCAACCTGATCCCGGCGTGCATCGTGTGCCTCGATCTGGCCAGGAAGTTCGGCAAGAGTGCCGGCTGGGCGGTGGGGCTCGCACTGCTGCCGTTCGTGTTCCTGCCGATGCTCGCGTTCACCGATGCCAGGTATGTCGGGCCCAGGGGTTCCCCGCAGCGCCCCTTCGCTCGCGCCGCCTAGACGAGCGAGTATGATGCGCCGCATGAAATCCGCGACGCGTCTCTACCTGGTTCGCCATGGCGCCACTTCGCGCACGGCCGAGGATCGCTTTTCGGGCTCGGCCGGGGTGGAGCTGTCGGAAGAGGGGCGCCAGCAGGTGCGTCAGCTGGCCCGCCGACTGGCCGACGACCGCATCACGATCGCTTACAGCAGCTCGCTGAGTCGCGCGGTCGAGACCGCGAAACTCCTGTGCGAGCCGCATCGGCTCGTGCCCGAGCTGCGCGACGGCCTGCGCGAGATCGACCACGGGCACTGGGAGGGTCTGACGCGGGCCGAGGTCGAATCGCGTTTCTGCGACGAGTACGCGGCGTGGGAGGCCGACCCGTTCACGTTCGCACCGAGTGGCGGTGAGTCGGGCCTGAGCGTGCTGGCCCGCGCACTGCCGGTGATCCGCGAGATCGTGCTCGCGCATGCGGGCGAGAACGTGCTGGTGGTCGCTCACAAGGCCACACTTCGCCTGATCCTCTCGAGTCTGCTGGGTTTCGACGCGCGCGGCTACCGCGATCGCCTCGACCAGGCACCCGCGTGCCTCAACATCGTGGACTTCAAAGACGCGGTGCGGGCGCGGCTCATGCTGTTCAACGACGTCTCGCACTATCAGGACCAGCCGCGCCGTGCGGAGGGCAATCTCTCCAAGTGGTGGGACCCGGCCGACCCCGGAGGCAAACCATGAAGCCCAACCCGCCCGCCGCGCGACGCCAGCCGACGTCACGCGCGCTCTCGATCGGATTGTGGAGCGCGCAGGTGCTGCTCGCGGCGTTGTTCGCAATCTCGGGCACAATCAAGTCGATGCAGTCGATCGAGCTGCTTCACAAGGCGATTCGCTGGACTCCGTCGGTCCCGGATGCGCTGATTCGATTCATCGGCATCGCCGAGCTGGCCGGAGCGCTCGGGCTGCTGCTCCCCGCGTTCACTCGCATCGCGCCGCGACTCACACCGGTGGCGGCGACGGGGCTGGGCGTCATCATGCTGTTCGCGGCCGCGTTCCACATTTCGCGCGGCGAAACCGCGGTGTTGCCGTTCAACACGGGGCTGTTCGCACTCGCGGCGTTCGTGGCGTGGGGCCGCTTCGTCGCGGCGCCAATTCCGCCGCGCGCCTGAGCGCCGGCTCGCCCGCGAACGAATTTACCGCGCTGGTCGGGCAGGCCTGGTCGATCTCGACATCTGTCTATATCGTGGCGTCCATGTCCAGTCCCTCACGCGATGCAGCGCCCGTGCGCCTTCCGCGCGTACCCGAAGCCGAGCTCGATGTGCTGGTTCAACTGCGGCGCGCTGGGGAAGCGACGGCCAGCGAGATCGGCCGGGCTCTCGCAGAGCGCCGGCCGATGGCGCACGGCTCGGTGCTCACACTCCTGGGACGCCTCGAAACCAAGCGCCTGGTCGCGCGTCGTCGTGGACCGATCGGCAAGGCCTTCGTCTATCGGGCGACCGAGCGCGCCGAAGGCGCGCTCGAACACCTCGTCGACTCGTTCGTCCGCCGTGTGTTCGAGGGTGACTCGATGAATTTCGTCGCGTCACTGCTCGCCCGCCGGCCGACCTCGGCGCGGGAAATCGAACACCTCGAGAGCGTGCTCGCCGAACTCAAGGCGCGCCGCACGCCGCGCGCGCGAAAGGGCAGCGCGTGATCGAAGGCTTGATCGAAGGAGGCGTGCGGGCGGGGATCGCCTCGACCGCTCTGTTGGTGGCGCTCGCGCTCTTCCGGCGCACTTCGGCGGCGTTTCGGGCGGCGCTGTTGTCGCTCGCTTTGCTGATGTTCGCGATCGCGGCGCTCCCGGGATTCGCGTTACCGGTTCCCGTGCTCCTGCGTCCCGTCGCGTGGAGTGGCGCCGCTCCACGACTGACCGCCAGCTTCGAATGGCTCGTGGGAGTGGTGTGGTGCGTCGGCGCGCTGTGGGTCGCGGCGCGAACGTGGTCGGGTCGGCGCCGCCTCGCGCGCGAGAGCGTCGGCGAGGGTCTGGAGCCCGAGACGGACGAGCTGGCCGCACGCGTGCGAGCGGCAGCGACGCGCCTCGCCATGCGTCCGCCACGCGTCGTCGTCAGTCGCACCGCGACCTCTCCCTACGTGTGGGGAATGCGGAGTCCGGTGCTGGTCATGCCGGCCGGGTGGACCGCGAGGCTCGACGACCGCTCGATGCAGCTCCTATTGCGGCACGAACTCGCTCACGTGCGGCGCGGCGACACGCGCTGGCTGGGGCTCGCCGGGTGGCTTGCGATCGTGTGGTGGTGGCATCCCGTGTTCTGGCTGGTGGTCGCGCGGCTGCGTGCCGCGCAGGACGACGCGAGCGACGATCTGGCTTTGCATGGCGAGTGCGACGCTGCGGCGAACTATTGCGACATGCTGCTACGCGCCGCACGACTCACGCTGCCGGAGCGGCAGTCGGTGCTCGGACCAGCCGGGCTCGGC
The DNA here is from genome assembly GCA_013140805.1 of Candidatus Eisenbacteria bacterium. Classification (NCBI taxonomy): domain Bacteria; phylum Candidatus Eiseniibacteriota; species Candidatus Eiseniibacteriota bacterium. Next base: position 1,070 of record JABFRW010000023.1, on the reverse strand, counting down.
GTACATGCGCTGGAGTCGCGGCTGCGTCGGCTCATGCAATCGCCGGAGTCACGGCGCGCGCGTCTGGCGACCGGCCACTGGCTCCTGATCGCCGCACTCGCGCTGCTCCTGCTGCCAGGCGTGTCGCCGGCGAGTCGTCACTCGCAAGCGCCTGCTCTGCACCGGCACTCGCACTCGCATTCTCATTCTCACTGAATCGCCGCGCGACCGCGGCGTGAAGACGCTGCGCTCGAAATAGACACGCGTCTGGATACGAACCAGAAGAGGAGTCGACTCGATGCGCATCTGGATCATCCTGCTGGTCGTCCTGGAGTCCGCCATCGCAGCATGCCCGGTCGCCGGCCACGGCGACACGGTCCACACCCTGCGGCTCGCGAACGGCGAGTGGTTCGACGGACACGCCTTCGTCCGACGCGACTTCTACAGCGTCGAGGGCGCGCTGAGGAATCACTGGTCGGGTGCCGTCGAGGAGACGCTCGATCTCTCCGGCCGCTTCGTCGTTCCGGCTTTTGCCGATGCCCATAGCCACCTGTTCAGCGACACCGCGGGCTTCGCGGCCGACCTCGAGCGCGATCTGCGCGCCGGGGTGCTGTTCGTCAAGAACCCGAACAACCCGACCTCGCTCGTCTCGGCCATGCGCAAGCGAGTGAATCAGGCGCGCACCGTCGACGTGGTGTACGCGAACGGCGGACTCACCGCCGGCAACGGACACCCGGCCCAGATTTACGATGGCGCCACGGCGACGGCCTCGCCGCGTTGGATCGACGATGCCTACTTCACGATCGACGATCGCAAGCAACTCGAACTCAAGTGGCCGCGCGTAGTGGCCGGCCGGCCCGACTTCATCAAGGTCTACCTCGAGCACTCCGAGGCCCACGCGGCTCGCTCGCACGATCCCACCCGACGTGGTGGCTTCGGACTCGACCCGGCGCTGCTTCCGACCATCGTGAGACGCGCACACGGGGCCGGCCTCACCGTTTCGGCTCACGTCGCGAGCGCCGCGGACTTTCGCGTCGCGATGACTTCCGGCGTCGACGAGATCACCCACCTGCCGCTCGAGCGCCTTGCAC
>JABFRW010000022.1 GCA_013140805.1 Candidatus Eisenbacteria bacterium | reverse complement strand
GCCCCGCAGGCCGCCGACGCCCGTCCACGCTGGATTTCATTCGGCGTGCTCGGAGGTTCCACTCAACCCGACGCCGCACTGGCCGATTACCAGTGGAGCGCCACTCCCGAGTTCGGATGGGGGGCGCAGGCGCTGGTCGGCCTCGGCCCGCTGGCGGGTGGCGTGAGGGGTTGGCGGACCGGTACCGATCAGGCGCTCGGCGTTTCCGGTGCACCGGCCACCACGCGCGTCACCGAAACCAGCTGGGAACTCGTCGGCCGCGGCCGACTCGCATCGTTTTGGGGCACCGAGATGTTCGCGAGTGCGAGCGCCGGCCGACTGGCGCTGCACTTCGACCCGGACCGCATCCAGGTCGCGACCTCCGGTGGCCCGGTCGAAGTCACGTTCGCTCCGATCGCCGAGTGGATCGGCGGCGGCGGCATGTCGTTCACGCGGCCACTCGCCGCGTCGTGGAGGCTCGGACTCGAATTCGAACGCCGCTTCTTCTCGCTCGACACCGCGCATCGCAGCGGCACCGCGATCGTCGAGTCACGCGAGGGATTCGGCGACTGGAGCGCGCGATTCGAAGTCGCGCGCGTGATGGAGTGGCGCTAGCGGCCCTCCGGCGGTGAAAGGGACGTCCATGACGAGCACGCAATCACATTCGATCGTCACCGCCTCGTTGCGCGCGTTGCTCGCGCTCACGCTGGTGGCCACGTTGCTCGCAGCGCCGGCGCGCGCCGACGATCCGCCGCCCGCCGACTCGACGACGACCGACGCGCCTGCTGCGGATGTCGCTCCGGCGCCGGTCACCGACGCGGCGGTGACGACCGACGCACCGGCCGGTCTCACCAGCACCGTTTCCGTGGGACCCAACTCGCGGCTCACCGCGGTCCGCAAGGTGCGCCTCACCGAGCGTTCGCACAATGTGATGCGCTCGGGCCCGGGCGACGCCTATTCGATCGTCGGACTTTTCGCCAAGGGCACCGAGTTCGTGGTGGTCACCAAGAGCGGCGACTGGTTCGGCGTGCGGCTCTCGACCACCGAGACCGGCTGGATCCACAGCTCGCTGTGCAAGGAGTTCGACGACCTGTCGGACCTCGAGTGGAGACCGAACCCCAAGCTCTACTCGCGCACCGGCAGCTTCGTGCTCAACGGCTACGCCGGTGCCTACGCGTTCGATCGCAAATCAAACTCGCTCGTGCTGGGCGGTCGGCTCGGCTACTACATCTTCGATCGCCTGCAGTTCGAAGGCGGTGTTTCGTGGACGCACATCTCGCGACCGGCCGAGATCGTCGAGTCGCTGTTCGATCTCTCGCTCGAAGCCGAGAAGTTCCACATGCTGTTCTACAACCTGAACTTCACGCTCGAACTGTTGCCGGGCCGCCAGATGGTGCCGTTCGTCACCGGCGGCGTCGGCTCCAACATCATGCAGGGCGACACCGAGACCGCCTACAACATGGGCGCCGGCACGATGCTGTTCCTCTCCAAGCGCACCGCGATGCGATGGGAAGTCCGCGACTACCGCTTCAAGTCCGGAGCGGAGAACGCCCGCGTCTCCAACGACAACGTCGAGTTCTCGCTCGGCACCTTCTACCTCTTCTAGGAGTCGCCGATGCCGACCACTCGACGCCCCGTTTCATCGCGCGCGACGCGCCCCGCGCTCGCGCTGCTGTGGCTCGCGCTGCTGCTCGCGCCGCTCGCGCTCACGTCGCAGCGCGCGCTGGCCCGTGACCCCGCGCCGGTCGAGGCCCGCGTCGGGCTCGATCTTGCGAGCGCGGCCGCGGTCTCGTGGGCGGCCGACGCGCAGCTGGTCTACGTCGAAAACGACGAAGCGCTCGATCCGAGTGGGGCGGCCCCGCGCTGGAGCTACCTGTTCCACTCCCATTCGCTCGATCGCCATCGAGCCTACTCGGTGCGCGACGGCCGCATCGTGGAGGCCGAGAACCTCGAGATGAAACTCGAAGCACCGCCACTGGGCGCCGGCTGGATGGACAGCGGCGCGGCGCGGCATGTGGCCGACGATCATGCGGGGCTCGAGTTCTGCCGCTCCCATGGCGGTGAGCTTCGCAGCATGTTGCTGATGCGCGGTGCGATCGAAGTCGACGCGCCCGACGAAACCACGTGGATGCTCGTCTACTTGGCGCCCAACGTGCCCGCGCTGTTCGTGGTGATCGACGCCGCCGCCGGCAAGGTCCGGCGCACCTGGAGGGGCTGAGCATGACGCGCGTTCCCGATCCTCGCCTCCTGCCCTCGCGTCTCGACGCGCCACCGCGCGCGCGGGTTGCGCACGTTGCTCAGGCCTCGATCACTCCGCGGGCGATGCGACTCGCGTTCGTCCTGGTGCTGTCGCTCGCGCTGGCACTCGCCACGGCGTTCGTCGCGCATGCTTCCGAAGCCGTGGTCGCTCCCAGCCTCCCGGCGGGTGAGATCTCGCCCGCCGACGTGTGGAGCGGCGTGCCGCTCACCGTCGAGGTCGATCGGATCAAGCCGCAGAAGCTCAAGCTGCCGATGTTGCGATTCCTCAAGGAGAATCGCGATTTCATCCGCGCCCAGTTCGACCTGCTGCGTCAGAAGCCGCTCGAAGGCGAGGGGCTCGCGGCCGACGTCGACCCGCGCTTCCTCGAGTGGGGGCAGATGCTCGCCCGCATCCTGGCCGATCGCGACTCGGTTTCGCTCGCGGACAACGAGCGCCAGCGACGCGAGCTGTTCGCGAGCATCACCGAACTCGGGCAGCTCGAAGGGCAGCTCGATCAGATGGAACGACTTCTCGCCGAGCAGCGCGGACGGCTGCAGCGCCTGCAGGACGACTTCACCGGCGATCAGCGCACCGCGCTGGTGGTGGTGCTGAGCGGCTATCCGCAGGGCATTCCGGTGTCCGGCGTGACGGTGACGCTCGAGGACGGCGCCAGGCTCACGGTGCCGCTGACCGAATCGCAGCGCACTTCGCTCCAGCAGGGCGGCGTCGTCCAGGTGTTCCACGGCTTCGTGGAGCCCCGCGAACAGGTGATCCAGATCGCGCTCGGGGCGGAAGCCGTCGACGGATCGATCGGATACGTCTCGCTCGAGCCGGTGCGTGACCGCCTCACCTTCCTGCGCCTCGACCTCTCGACCGTGCGCCCCGATCAGGGCGCCCCGAGCATCGAGGCGACGACCTGGCTGCACGCCGACCGCCCCCACCCGATCCGCGGCTGAGCGACCTGATCGTGCGTCTCTTCCGCATCCCTCGGGGAGTCGGGCCCCGGTTCTCGGCACTGGTCTTCGCGTGCCTGTGCGCCGCTGCGTCACTCGCGTTCGCCGAGCCGGCTGAGCGCGTGGTCGACGAAAGCGCGTTGCGGCTCGGCCGCGCCGCCCTCGAACACCTGAGTGGTCAGTCGCGCGCCGTGGTCGAGAATCTGGAAGCCATCGACTTCGAGTCCCCCTCCACTTTCGGCGAGGCCGATCGCGCCGCGTTTCTGCTCGGGCACGCCTACCTCGAGCTGGGCAGCCGCGCCGAGTTCGAGCGTCTCGCCGCCACGGTCGCACACTGGAAGCGCGACACGCCCTACACCCGCTGGATCGCGTTTCGGCGCGCCGCACTTGCGAGCACTTCGGCGAGCGCCGAAGCACCTCCCGAAACCGGTGATGCCGCTGCCGATGCGCTCGCCGCCGGACTGGTGCTGCGTTCCGGAGACACCACGGGCGCGCTGGCGCGCCTTTCGCGACTCGACGGCGCGGGCGCCACGCCGCTCTCGCTCTACCTCAAGGCCGTCACGCTCGAGGCCTCGAACGCCGACGCCTCCGACGCATGGGCGCGACTCGCAGCCACCGACACCCTGAGCGCGCTCGGCCGCGATCTGGCGGGTGCCGCGCACCTGCGCCTCGCGACCCGGGCCGCCGAACGCGGCGAGGATCCGAGTGCTCACCTGCTCGCGGTACCGAGCGCGCTCAGGGTGTCGG
>JABFRW010000021.1 GCA_013140805.1 Candidatus Eisenbacteria bacterium | reverse complement strand
GTGTGGCCGCGGCGCGATAGTCGCCGCGCCGCAGCGCGACCAGGAAGCGGTCGCGCGCGTAGGCGCCGTCGGGGGCGCCCGCGGCTGCGACCGAGAGCCAGCGATCCGCCTCTTCGAGCCTTCCGGTCACGAGCGCCAGGCGTCCGAGATTGCCGCTCGCGGTGATGTCGCCGGGGCGCAACGCCTCGACGCGTCGCCAGATCGATTCGGCCTCTTCGGTGCGCGCGAACTGCATCAGGTGCTCGCCGAGGGCCGCAAGTCTCACGGCGTCGTCGCTGTGCCCGACGGTGTCACGAACCGCCGCGCGGTACTCGAGCAATCGCAGGCGCCAGTCGGCGTCAGGAGCCTGAGCGCGCGCGGGAGCGGCCATGGTGACTGCGAGCAACGCGATCGCCGCAATGCGGACGCGGGCGCTCACGAAGCGAGGAATCGCTGGGCCGTGCGCAGCAGGATCTCGGCGCCGAACTTCATCGACGCCTCGTCGACGTCGAATCGTGGGTGGTGATGACCGTAGACGAGCCCGCGCCTCTCGTTGCGCGAACCGACCGCGATGAAGCAGCCCGGTACTCGCTGCAGAAACGCCGAAAAATCCTCGCCCCCCATGGTGCGCAGGTCGGTGACCACGTTTTCGGCGCCGACCATCTCGATCGCGACCTCGCGCGCGATCGTCGCCATGGCGGGATCGTTGCGCGTCACCTTGTGAAAGCGCTCGAAGCGCGTCTCGGCGGTGCAGCCGAAGGCGCTCGCCACTCCCTGCACGATCGCCTCGAAGCGACCGGGCACCAGCGCCCACACGCCCTCGTCGAAGGTGCGAACCGTGCCGTTGATCATCGCGGTCTCGGGAATCACATTGAACGCGGCGCCGGCGTGAAACTGCGTCACGCTCACCACGACCTCGAGCAGCGGATCCACGCTGCGGCTCGCGATGCTCTGCAGCGCGGTCACGATGTGCGCCAGGCACAACACCGGATCGACCGAGGCGTGCGGCATCGCGGCGTGGCCACCGACGCCTTTCACGGTGACCGTGAACTCGTCGACCGCCGCCATGAACGCGCCGGTCGTGACGCCGATCTTGCCGAGGTCGAGATCCTGCCAGACGTGAAGCCCGAACGCGGCGTCGGGGCGCGGTTGCTCGATCGCACCGTCCGCGATCATCGCGTCGGCGCCGCCGCCCTGTTCCTCGGCGGGCTGGAAGCACAGGCTCACCGTGCCGGAGAGGGAGGCCTGGTCGGCGACCAGCTTCTTCGAGATCGCGAGCAGGATCGAGGTATGGCAGTCGTGGCCGCACGCATGCATCTTGCCGTGGACCTGCGAACGGTACGGAACCGCATTCTCTTCGTGAATCGGCAGCGCATCCATGTCGGCGCGCAGCAGCACCGTCTTGCCGGGGCGCCCACCCTTCACGGTCGCCATCACTCCGGTGCGTCCGATCCCGGTGCGGGCCTCGAGTCCGAGGGATCGCAGGCGTTCGGCGACGATCCCCGAGGTGCGGACTTCTTCGAACGCAGTCTCCGGATGCGCGTGCAGATCGCGGCGCACCGCGATCATTTCATCGAGGTCGGTGCCGGTGAACTGTTCGCGTGCTGCCGTCATCGGGGACATGCGTTCCTCACAAGGCTGGGGTCCATGGCGCGGGAGCCGCGCGAGTGTAGGGGTGGGCGACGCAGGCGGCAACGCGGTGCGTCGACGGCCCCCGCGTGCAACACGACGGGCCGGAGGCTCTCGCCCCCGGCCCGTGCATTGCGCCGCGATCGACGTAGCGGTCGCGGCGATGCGGGGGTCTTAGCCCCCGCGACGGCGATGTCTACTTCTGAAGCAGCTTGCGCCGTTCCTGCTCCTTCTTGAGCACGTCCTTGTTCAGCACCACGAACTCGACGCGGCGGTTCTTCGACATGTTGATCGCCGACGTGTTCGGGGCGACCGGCTTGAGTTCGCCGTAGCCTTTGGTCGAGTACTGGCTCGCATTGAGGCCCGTGAACTTGCCGAGCAGGTACTCCTTGACCGAGTTGGCGCGCGATTCGCTGAGCTGCTGGTTGGCCGCGTTCGAGCCGCGTGAATCGGTGTGTCCACCGATCTCGATCTTGAGCTCCGGCCACTTGGTCAGCAGCTGGCCCACGATGTCGAGCGTCCCGTAACTCTCCGGCAGCAGATCGCTCTTTCCGGTCTCGAAGTTGATGTCCTGCAGACGGATCATGCCGGTGTCGAGCAGCTCGGTCTCGCGCTCGGAGACCTCGATCGGGCAGCCCTCGGCGTCGACCTTGAGTCCTGACGCGGTACCCGGGCACTTGTCGAGTCCATCCGAGACACCATCGCCGTCGCTGTCCATCGGGCAACCCTTGGCGTCGACCGTCGAACCGGTCGGCGAGTTCGGGCACTGATCGAGCCCGTCGAACACGCCGTCGCCATCCGCGTCGGTCGGGCATCCGTCGGCATTCACCGTCGCGCCGGCCGGCGTGCCTTCGCACTTGTCGAGGCCGTCCCACACCTTGTCGCCGTCTGCGTCGGTGGGGCAGCCGCTCGCGTTGACGCGTGCGCCCTTCGGGGTGTTCGCGCACTGATCGAGTCCGTCGAACACACCATCGCCGTCGGCGTCGGTCGGGCATCCGTCGGCATTGACGGTCGCGCCCGCCGGAGTGGCCGGGCACTTGTCGCGTTTGTTCGAAACGCCGTCGCCGTCATCGTCCTTGGGCTTGCTGCCGCCCATGCCCCACGTGAGCGCCGCGCCGTAGATCTGCTGCGCGACGTTCGCGTTGTCGAAGTTCTCGTTAGGAATCCACAGAAGATTGCGCGCCTCGAGCCGCAGCCCGAGCTTTTCGCCGAGCGGCAGCGTCCAGCCGGCGGCCATGTCGAGCACGCCCATGTTGAAGCTGTCGTCGGACGAGTCCCCACCGACCGAGACGAAGTTGATGCGCCCGTCGGCCGGCAGCCCGTCATAGCTCAGCGTGCCGCCGCCAAATCCAGCGCTCAGAAACGGCGAGCCGAAGCGGCCCATCGCCGGGCTGTAGATCAGGTTGGCGGAGCCGTACATCCAGGTCATGTCGCCGAGTTCGGTGTCGAGGCTGTCGAGGGTGGTCGGCGTGTAGCCGCCCGCCAGCTCGAGTCCGAGCCCACCCGCCCACACGTAGCCGAGTCGCGCGCCGAGGTGAATGCCTTCCTTGGGCTGCAGGTCCGGGTACCTGTGGACACCGGTTCCCCACTGTTCGTCGAAGACGTGGTAGCCGACGAACGGAGCGAAGGTCCAGTGACTGTTCATCTCGGCGGTGTCCGCGGCGCTCGCAGCGAGCGGGGCGAGCGAAATCAAAATGGCAGCGATGGCCGAAGCCACACGAGCGCGCATGCGTTCCCTCCTTGGGTTTCCAGGTGATCCGAGCGGGTGCCTGGGCGCGGTTGCGATTCCTGTCGGTGAGCCGTTGGCACGATACCACGGAGGTCGGACGCGGCAAGGCGAACGACCGGCGCGGAGTGCGAAGCGAGCCGTGCTCGCAGCGAAACGGCCACCCCGCCCGGGGTGGCCGTTCGCATGGCGCTTGAAGCGCGCCAACCTGCTCGCGGGCGCTAGTTCTTCTGAGTGCTGTCGGCGGGAGCGGCTGGCGTGGCCGGCTTCTCCAGCAACCGGCGCCGCTCCACTTCCTTCTTCAGCACGTCCTTGTTCAGCACCACGAACTCGACCCGCCGGTTCTTGGCCCAGTTCACTTCGCCATCGTTCGGTGCCAGCGGCTTCGACTCGCCGTAGCCCTTGACCGTGAACTGCTCGTCCTTGAGCGTCGGCTGCTTGCCCAGCAGGTAGGTCTCCACCGCCTTGGCCCGCGACAGCGACAGCTGCTGGTTCGCCGTTGCCGAGCCGCGTCCGTCGGTGTGACCGCCGATCTCGATCTTCAGCTGCGGCCACTTGACCATCAGTGCCGCCACCGCATCGAGGGTCGGGAAGCTCTCCGCCAGGATGTCGCTCTTGGCGGTCTCGAAGTTCACGTTCTGCAGCCGGATCGTGCCGGTATCGAGCAGCTCGGTTTCGCGCTCCACCAGCTCGATCGGGCAGCCCTTGTCGTCGACTCGCAGGCCGGCAGGGGTCGCCTCGCACTGATCGAGGCCGTCGAACACGCCGTCGCCGTCCGAGTCGCTCGGGCAGCCCTTGTCGTCGACCGTCGCTCCGGTCGGCGTGTTGGGGCACTGGTCGAGGCCGTCGAACACCTTGTCGGAATCGGCATCGCTCGGACAGCCCTTGGCGTCGACGGTGGCGCCCTTGGGCGTCTCGGCGCAGGTATCGAGCCCGTCGAACACGCCGTCGCCGTCTGCGTCGCTCGGGCAACCGTTCGCATCCACCGTTGCGCCCTTCGGAGTGCCTTCGCACTGATCGAGGCCGTCGAACACGCCGTCTGCGTCGCTGTCGGTCGGGCAACCTCTCGCATCGACCTTGGAGCCGCGCGGCGAATCGGGACACGCGTCTCGCTTGTCGGGAACACCGTCACCATCGGTATCACGCGGAGTGCCGCCGAGCGCGAACGTCAGGCCACCACCCACCACCAGGTTGTCGAGCGTCTCCTTGGCGCCACCGATCGCGTCGACTTCGGACGAGATGTTCCGAGCCTCGAATCGCACTCCGATCGCGTCGCTCATCCAGAAGCGCAGGCCGCCGCCGTACTCGATCCCCATGTTGCTCTCGGTGTCCTGTCCGGTGACCTTGGTCTGCGCCGATCCGGCGCCCGCGAACAGGAAGGGTCCGCCGTAGCGATTCGACCAGGGCGTGAGCACGAGGTTGCCCGAGGCGTGGAAGTAGTCGACGTCGGCGCCGCCCACGAAGTCCTCGGCGGTGGGCGTGAACCCTGCCGCCGCCTCGATGCCGAGCAGACGGTGGAACTGGTAGCCGAGCCGCCCGCCGAAGTAGAGATCGTCGGTGAGCGGATTGCCCGTGACGGAGCTGATCTTGCCGTCGAAGAAGGTCCAGCCGCCGAACGGGGTCAGCTCGAAGTGGCGACCGAGAGGTTCCGCCGTGGCGTGCGTCGAGGCGCCGAGTGCGGCGACGACGACGAGGGCGGCGAGCAGCTGCTTGCGCACGAGGCCTCCTAGAATGGTCCAGCGCCGCGCACGGCGCCCGGACGGCAGGCAACGGGCAGTCGCAGCCCTGCGGCCGCGGCCCGGAAGATTCGGGGTGAAGCGAGTGCCCGGCGAAACGAGCGCGGACTTTAGCCGGGAGTTCGGCCCCACGGCAAGGCGCGAAATCGCTAGAAGTTGACGCTCAACACGTGGACTCGCACGCCGCCGTCTCGCGTCGCTTCGAGCGTGGGAACGAACTGCGCGCGGAGTTCGCCATCGCGTAGCTCGAGCATCCCGGTCGGCGCGGCTCGGCGGGGAAGTCACCCGGGACTATGGCCCCGGAGCGATGCCTGCGCCAGTGCTCAGAACGTGGTCTGAAGGCTCACGAAACCCTTGTCGTGAATCAGCGACACGTCGTAGGGCTCGTCGTCCAGCTCGATGCCCTCGACCCCCGACAGCAGCACGCGCCCCAGTCGAATCCAGACACCCACGTAGAGCCGGTTTTCGGTGCGCGTACCGTACGACCCGTACTGGTTCAAAGGGTCCGGATAGCTCTGCGTGACACCGATGCGATCGTGCAGACCGCCGAATCGGGTGCCGAAGTTGGCGACGGGTCGCCAACCGAGTTCGAGCTGAAGCAGCCGATCCAGGCCTTCGAACCGGCCGGGGACCAGCGGCGTCGAAGTTTCCTGTTCACGCGACTGGTAGATGCCGCGAGCCTCGAGAGTCCAGCGAGCCCCGAGCGCGCGGCGCGCACCCAGTTCGAGCGACCACTGGCGCCGCCAGTCATTGCCGGTCGAGTCCGGTCGCTTCGAGTGGTCGAAGCGGCTAAAGACCTGCTTGCTGCGCGCCGTCACCCACGCGTCGGTCGCGAGTGCCCGCGTCTCCGCGTATCCCCACGCGTCCGCGCCCCACAGCGTGCCGAGTCGAAACGTCGGCACGGCCGGGTCCGCGATCAGCTGCTTCTCGCCCACGGTGAGCCAGCGCCCGCCGAGCTCGAACCGGCTGTGCTCGCCACGCCACTCCACGCGTGCCGCCGGCTCGTACGGATGCGTCTCGTACGGCTCCGACAGGTTGCCGACTCGCGTCTGTCGAAACGCCCACAGGTTGTTGAACATGTCCTCGACCCCGAACGTGAGCTGGAGGTGCAGCCCCGCCGTGTCCGCGCCGGTTTCCCACTGCACCGCGAAGTCCTGGCGGCTCTTGTCGAAGAACGGCCGGAACATCGCCGAGAGCCTTCCGACCCGGGTCGGGAATCGAAACCACAAGTCGAAGTGTTCCCACTGGCCGCGGTCACTCGCGTCATCCAGGTACTCGAGACCGAATCGCGCCCGATCTCCGAGCGGCGCTTCGAGCTTGAGCTGCGTCACGAGGATCCACTGTCCCGAGGTGAGGCACCCTTGAGAGGTGCGAAACGCCCGCGGTCCGCGCTCCCATTCGTCGCGCCAGAACGAGGGCGGTGCCGTGAGTGCGTGATCGAGAAGACTCTCGTCGTCCTCCTCCTGAGCGGTCGCGGAGAAGCTCGCAAACTCTTCGGTGCTGGCGCGTCCCGCTCCGGGCACGCCGGCGAGCGCCACGCACGCCGCGATTGCGAAGGCCAGGCGTGAGGCGCTCATCCCGCAGCGAGCGCGGCGGCGCGGACGCGCGCGACGAATGCGCTCGCGCGGCGCGTGATCTCGTCGAACTCGCCGGCTCCCGCGAGCGCCGGATCCGCGAGCGCCGCACCCAGACCGCACGCCACGCACCCGACGGCGAGGAAGCGCGGCACGTTGTCGAGATTCGTGCCGCCGGCAGCGAGCATCGGAATGTCGGGCAGTGGGTCGCGAATCACCTTGATGTAGTCGGGCCCACCGGCGATGCCGACCGGATACACCTTGATCAGGTGCGCGCCGGCGTCGCGCGCGGCGATGATCTCGGAAGTGGTGTAGGCCCCCGGGCAATAGAGCACTCCGGCCTCGAGCGCCACGCGCGCGACCTCGAGCGACAGGTTCGGCGCCACGATGAAGCTTGCCCCGGCGGCGATCGCGTCTTCGGCCTGAGTGACCGTGAGCACCGTGCCGGCGCCGACGATCAAGTCTTCGCGGCCCGAGAGTTCGGCCATCACGCTCGGTGCCCCGGGGACCGAATAGGTGATCTCGACGATCGGCAAGCCACCCTCGATCACCGCTTGCGCGGCGCCGAGTGCGGCCGCCGCCGAAGGGGCTCGGATCACGGCGAGGAGTTTGTGTTCCTCGAGCTTCGCGAACACTGCGGCGGAAGTGAGCATGGCCGGCGAGGGTAGGCGGCACGCGCCGGCGCGGGCAAGCGTGATGAGCTCGAAGCCGATGGCCGCGGGGCGACGAGGTCGGGCGCGCGAGTTATGGCAGACTGCCGCCCATGATCCGACCCGTGCAGTCGTCCGAATCACGCGGCCGCGTGTCGCGCGTGCTGCTGATGGTGCTCGCGATTCCCGTGCTGCTGGCGCTGATCGCGTGGGCGACCGTCGCGATGCTGTTTCCGCCTGCGAAGGTGCGTTCGATGGTCCAGCAGCAGCTCGAAGGAGTGCTGGCGCGGCCGGCGACCTATCGTGACGCGCGCGTCGGGCTGTGGCCACCCGTGCGTCTCACCGTGATCGAGCCGGCGCTCGCCGAACCCGGCGGCTTTCGCGCGGGTTCCGCACTGACGCTCAGGGCGCTGCACCTCGACCTCGATGTGTTCGCGTTGCTGAGCCGCAAGATCGTGGTCCGGCGCGTGGTGCTCGACGGCCCGCGCGTCCACCTGGTGCTGAACGAAGACGGTTCGACGAACTTCGACCGACTCACGAAGGAGCAACCGGCGGCCGGGCCCGACTCCAAGCCCATGGACATCGAGGTGCGCGAACTCGAGATTCACGACGGGCAGGTGCTGACCGACGCGGTGCGCGCGCGGCGTCGCGTGATGTTCGGAATCGCGACTCGCTCGGCGATCTCGACCGAGGCCCAGGGCTCGCGCTTCGCCACCTCGGGGCGCACCACGATCTCGGGCCTCGCATTCGGCCCCATCACGGCCGCGAAGCTCTCGGATCTCGACGCCTCGCTCGGCAAACTCGAGTGGAAGATCGATCACCGCGGCAAGTACGACGCGAAGCAGAATCGCCTCGCACTCGAGCAGCTCGCGCTTGCGTTCGGCGGCACCTCGATCGGAGTGTCGGGCCTCGTCGATCAGCCCGGGCCTGAGTCGCGCGTCGACTTGAAGGCGAAGGCAAGCGGCGTGGATCTCGCACAGATCATGGGCTTCCTGAGCGCCGCGGATGCCGCTGCGCTGCACGGCATCGAGGCGGCCGGAGTACTCGACTTCGATCTCGGCATCCGTGGGGCGATGGGGCCCGGGCACAGTCCCCGGATCATCGGCGTGCTGACGGTCAAGGAGGGTCGCTTCCGGTATCCGAACGCCCCCGCGCGGGTGGAGTCGCTCTCGTTCACGACCCGCTTCGCGCCCGATTCGCTCGGGATCGGTGACCTGCGCGCGAACGTGGTCGGTTCCGGCGGTGCCACGCCGCTGCGCGCCCGGCTCGCGGTCACTCACTTCGCGGATCCGAACGTGGTATTCGCGGTGCAGGGCGATGTCGATCTGGCCGCGGTCACGCCGATGATCGCGCCGAGGGAGACCCAGCTCGGCGGGCGCGTGGCGCTCGACGTGAGGGGCCGCGGTCGCGCGAACGACCCGGGCTCGATCGCGCTCGAGGGCAACGCAAAGCTCTCGAACGTCAGCGTGGCCGCGCCCGATCTGCCGAATCGTATCGAGGCGATCAACGGCACGATCGCGTTCAGCCCCCAGCGCGCCAAGGTGAGCGGGCTGACCGGCAAGGGCGGCAAGTCGTCGTTCATGCTGGACGCCGATGTCACGCGGCCGCTCGCGCTGCTCGCAAAGCCGGGCTCGGCGGCACCGTCCGGTGTGACGTTCTCGCTCGTGTCGCCCCATCTCGACCTGGCGGAGCTGTTGCCGACTTCGAAGGGCGCCCCGCTGGTGCCGAACGCGACCGGCGGTGGCGAGGTGCGCATCGCGCGGCTCATGAATCAGAAACTCGACGTGCGAGACGTGCGGGCCGCGGTGACACTCGAGCCCGGCGTGATCGCGATCCCGCGCTTCGCGCTCGACGGCTACGATGGGCATGTCACCGGCAACGCACGATTCGATCTCACCCAGCCCGAGTCGCCCCGGTTTGCGGTCAACGCTCACATCGACAGCGTCGAGGCCGACGCGATCCTGTCGGCCTGGACGCCGCTGCGCGGGCTCTTCAAGGGTCGGCTCGGAACCACGCTCGATCTGTCGGGCGCCGGGGCGACGCCTGAAGCCATTGCGCGCACCCTTTCGGCGGCCGGTCTCGCGGCATTTCTCGACGGTACCTTCGGACCCGCGCCCGCGATCGAGGCGATCGCGAAGCAACTGAAGCTCGACCCCGGCCGGCTCACCCGGGTGCGAGACCTGCGACTGCCGTTCCATATCGCGAATGGCCGCGTCGTCACCGACAAGGCGAACATGCGCACCCCGTTCGGCATCTGGATCGTGAGCGGCGGCGTCGGATTCGACGGCTCGCTCGACTACGTGGTGAGCGCCTCGTTCCCGCGCGACCTGGTGCCCGCTCCGGAAGCGTCTTCGTTGCTGGGCGTGGGCGCGCTGACGGACGCGCAGGGCAACCTGCTCGCGGATCTGCGCGTGACCGGCACCGCCAGGGCACCTCGGGTCTCGCTCGACCTGGCAGCGACCGGCGCGCGCGTGAAGGGCAGGATCTCCGAAGCACTCACGCAGCAGAGCGAAAAGGTCCAGCAGGAGTTGCGAGACGAGGCCGAGCGGCGGCGGAGAGCCGCGGAAGACAGTCTGCGCGCGGTTGCCGCGCGTGCGCGCAGACTGTC